>CAIOLR010000312.1 GCA_903859135.1 uncultured bacterium
AGTATTTGAACATTTTGGGCAGTGCCTCGGGTTATTCTGTTTTATCGGGCTCCTTGACGGTTGTGGATAAGGACACACCTGCCAGTCAGCTTATCCGAATCAGCTCGGGTAGTGTTCTGGAGGGCAATTCGATTGTGTTGACGGCCAGCCGGACCGTTGCTGGCGCTGCCGTTACGGTTAATCTATCAGCCAGTCCAGCGTTTTCGAATGTAACCCTTCCTGTGAGTGTAACCATCCCAAATGGTGCACTGAATGGTAATTTTACGATCGCAACAAGCGATAATGGTATTGCCTCAGATCAGTATTTGAACATTTCAGGCAGTGCCTCGGGTTATTCTGTTTTATCGGGCTCCTTGACGGTTGTGGATAAGGATACTCCTGCCAGTCAGCTTATCCGAATCAGCTCGGGTAGTGTTCTGGAGGGCAATTCGATTGTGTTGGCGGCCAGCCGGAGCGTTTCTGGTGGCCCAGTGATAGTTACTCTGATACCGAGCCCATCCTTCGCGAATGTGACTGTTCCTGTAAATGTGACCATTCCAAATGGTGCGCTTAGTGGTAGTTTTACAATCCAAACGACTGATAATGGCATTTCGTTAAATCAGTATTTAAACATCATAGGCAGTGCTTCGGGTTATTCCGTCTTATCGGGCTCGTTGACGGTGATAGATTTTAATCAAATCACGATGACTGCAAGTAATGGTACTGTGTCAGGAACTAGTATAGCTGTTGTGGAGGGGTCTAGTGTGACGATTACTTTAACCTCACTTAGACAAATTACTGCTAGTGATGGCAATGTGGACTTGAATATTGTTGCGGGTGCAGCGTCAACGAATCCAACTATTTGGAAATCGCCGATAACGCTGTCTATCGGTACCAATAGTGCATCATTTTCACAAACCTTGAGTTTATCTAATATGGTAGGTGCAGATGAAATATTGGTAGTGAATGCCATTGACCCCAGTGGTGCTTATACGATTAATCCAGTTACAATTACATTGCAGGCATACCCCGTAGTGGTGGTTAGTAATTCAATAACGGGCTGCTATGGTACCATTGCAGATCTTCGGTCTGTTATTACGAACTATGATACAAATAAATACTCCTATCTATTTTATAACCCGAGTGGGGGAATAATTACGAATCTGATGGTATCGACTTCAGGGGTATACCGAGTGGATGCTATCAATAAGACAAGTCTTTTAACTAGTAAGATTCGTGCAAGTATCATCGTAACCATAAGTCCTCAAATAAACCTCAGTATTACTAACACCGCGGCTGTTATTTGTGGCAGTAGTTCGATTGATTTGAAAGATTACATTATCAGTGTAACGCCCAATATTGATCCACTTAATTACAATTTTTCATTTCAGGACCCATTTGGCTCAGTGCTCGGTAGTAGTGTAGTGAGTTCCTCCCCCTGGTGTTTATAAAATATCTGCCATCAATCCATCAACGGGTTGCTCTTCAGCGTGGATGCCATTAACCGTGACTAGTGTTGCAATTCCCTCATTCGTTGTAAATACTCCCGTAACGATTTATCACCCTTTTCTTATGGATTTAACAGATCCATCGGTTATACTGTCGGCAAGTTCTGGGATAGACCATTATAATTACTTTGATAATAGTTTGGCTCCAATTAACTTAACCAATGCACAGAACATTGCTGTAGCGGGAGTATATTACATACAGGCTGTAACTAAAGAAGGGTGTGTTTCTGGTCCACCACAGCCCATTCAAGTTTTTTTTGGAGCTACTCCTACCTTACAAATGCTTAGCAGTAGCTCCACGCTGATGGAAGGAAGCAGTGGGACTTTCACACTCAGTTTAGTACCAGCTGGAGTTACTTTGCAGAAAGATATATCTTTCACATTAGCCCCTGCAGTGGGAAACGTAGCAAAGGCACCGCACTATACGATTCCTACAGTGGTCACATTATCAGCAGGAAAAAATAGCACACCTGTTCCAGTGCAAGCATCAGCAGATAAGATTTTGTATAACGATGAGTTGTTGATTGTGCAGGCTAGTAATACAAGTTTAGGAGCGGTTACAAGCGCACTAACAATTACGGATGCCACCGCGATAGATCCGAGTAATTTAGTTGTTACGATAGGCAATGGTACCATTTTTCAGGATGAAACAATTCCTATTCGGGTAAGCCTTCCTGCAGGAGTTACATCCGTACGAGATATCATTGTAACGCTTAATACGAGTACTAGGAGCACTTTAAGTAATTTGTCTAGTCCACCTTCATTTCCACCAAGTGTCATTATTCCAGCTGGGACTAATTTTGGAGAGTTTGATGTAAGTGGATCAAGTACGAGTGATGTGCCAGCCATATTAATTATAGAGGGTGTCAGTATCTTGAGGGTTAATGAAGGAGTGATTACCATTTTAAACCAGAAAATAAGAGCTATTATGTCAATATCACCTAATGGTGATGATATAAATGAGTTTTCTGATATTGAGAATATTGAGAAATTTCCAGATAATGAGGTCAATATTTATGATCGTTGGGGGATTCTCGTATACCAAGCAAAAAGGTATAATAATCGCGATATGAGGTTTCTAGGAGAATACAACCAAGGGCGTAGCTATCAATTACCCAATGGCAACTACTTTTATAAAATTAAGTTTTTTGACCACGGTAAAGGAAGTGTGGTTAAAGGTTTTTTAAAGGTTGAGAGATAAACTCCCATGTGTTTAATTTGTTTTTTCAGCTGTCATGAAGCTATCATGCCATGGGCTGAACTTTTCGTAATTTTTTCTTGTTTTTTATGGCACTCAAGAGTCGCTTCGCTTAGGTTTCTTAGTTTCTGTTTATTTTTCAAGTGGCATCTCAATAGATCACTTCGCTCAGTTTCACTCGTATTTGTTTAAAGTGTTCAAGAAATTTAATCATTTAGGATTTGTGAGCAACAGCGCATGATGGTTTCAGGTAGTGTGAGCATCATATTTATCAAGGCATGCACGTCAAAAATGTCATTTCGTGGTATTTTTGACGGTCATATCTCTAACTCTGATATGATAATTGATCATCTTTATGTCCCACTAGACAGTTTTAAAAACAAAATTCCTATCATTGCCCCGAAATGATCGAATTATATACAGATGGTGCATCCAGTGGCAATCCTGGTCCTGGAGGATATGGAATCATCCTTCGTTCGGGGCAATATTATAAAGAATTATCGGGGGGGTATCGTAAAACGACGAATAATCGGATGGAGCTCCTAGCCGTCATCATCGGATTAGAGGCCATCAAAAAGCAAGGGCAGCAAGTAGTTGTTTATTCAGACTCCAAGTATGTAATTGACTCCGTGGAAAAAAAATGGGTGTTTGGATGGGTAAAGAAAGGATTTCAGGGAAAAAAAATGCGGACTTGTGGTTGCGTTTTTTAGAAATATATAAAAAGCATGTCGTTAAATTTATTTGGGTAAAAGGTCACGCCAATCATCCAGAAAATGAGCGCTGCGACGAATTAGCAGTGAAGGCAAGCAAGCAAAAAGAATTATTGATAGATACCGAGTACGAGAGGGAAGTTCAAAAATTGAAGCTAGGTAGTTTGGGAATTTAATTTGTCAATCAACTACTCTGATTGATATCTATCGATTCGACTTTTTCATGAGTTCAATTTTTTTATCGGCCATGAAGCTGCCATGAGCTGAATTAATCATTAGAGTTTGTGAGCGGAAGCTCATGACGGTTTCATGTATTTAATTTCTTTTTTAGTGGTTATGAAGCTGTCATGAGCCAGGTTAATCATTCATAGTTTGTGAGCGGAGGCTTATGATGGTTTCTTTATTATCCAAGCGTGGAGAATGTTGTTTCATGTATTTTTCAGCCTGACGAACCATATTTTCAGATCCTATAAAAATAGCTGAACGTTGGTGTAAATGAGTCACCTCTTTTTGTAGGATGCGTTGATACCCATCTGTCGCACGGCCTCCAGCCTGCTCAATAATAAAGGCCATTGGATTACACTCATACACTAATCGTAATTTGCCATTGGGGTCACTGGATGTTGTTGGGTAAATGAATATGCCCCCCTGAATCATATTTCGGTGAATATCAGCAACCATAGAGCCAATATAGCGTGAGGTGTAAGGGCGTTTTGTGTCGCGATCTTCCACTTGGCAGTACTTGATGTATTTTTTTACTCCATCGGGGAAGTGTACATAGTTTCCCTCATTAATCGAATAAATGATGCCATCTTTTGGAATGGTTATATTCGGATGAGAGAGGCAAAATTCACCAATGGAGGGATCTAAGGTAAACCCATTAACTCCTTTGCCCGTGGTATAGACGAGCATGGTAGACGATCCATAAATGATGTATCCTGCAGCCACTTGTTCTGTTCCACTTTGAAGTACATCATTAATCGCTGCTTTTCCTTCTGTTGTATGACGCCTGTAAATAGAAAAAATGGTACCCACAGCCACATTCACATCAATATTTGATGAGCCGTCCAAGGGATCAATCGCCACAATGTATTTGGCATCTTGAGAAACCTCTCCGTCGATATACGTATAGTCATCATTTTCTTCCGAAGCAACGATACAACATTCGCCACCACTTCTTAGTGCGGCGATAAGCTGCTCATTGGCATAAACATCTAATTTTTTTTGATTTTCTCCCTGAATATTCGTCGTGCCAGTATCACCTAATATATCCATCAAACCCGCTTTATTTACCTCACGATTCACAATTTTAGCGGCTATGCCAATATCTTGAAGAAGCCTTGATAATTCGCCTTTAGCATACTTAAAGTCTTTTTGTTTCTCAATGATGAATTGTCCTAATGTTTTGAGTACTTGCATATGATTGGGATTAATTAAAGCTTCACCCAACCCTCTCCAAAGGAGAGGGCTCTCTAACAGTGTCTTTTTATTATCGTATGACAAACTATTTGTTCCCTATTTCGATAATTTCTAATGTATGTATTTTTTCTTCAGAAATAGAAAATCGAAGTAGTGTACGTACTTGATGCCACCCCTCTTTTCCTGCAGCTCCGGGGTTCATGTGTAAACAATTTATTTTTTTATCGTATATCACTTTTAAAATATGGGAGTGTCCAGCAATGAACAAATTGGGCGGATTACGGCTTAGTTCTTCTCTGATTTTGGGATTATACTTTCCTGGATAGCCACCAATGTGGGTCATCCATACTTTTACTTTCTCACAAGTAAATTTAAGGTGCTCTGGATAAATGGTGCGGATATCATGTCCGTCAATATTTCCATAAACACCCCTTAGAGGTTTAAATGTGGCTAAGCGATTGGCCAAGGTGATGTTCCCGAAGTCGCCAACATGCCAAATTTCGTCGCAGCCATCAAAATGTTTAAATACAGCGTCGTCCAGGTAGCCGTGTGTGTCGGAGATTAAACCAATTCTAGTCATGGTATAAATTTAATGGATTCTACTCTTTTGAGAGGGCTGTGGTGAGGCTTAAAAGATGGTCAAGAAATCCTTTAACAAACTTTGATAGTGCTGAGAATATTTTTTTGGATGATCATAAATGACAAAAGATTGTCTTTCGATCTCTTTTTGTTGAAAACTCATTGCAATCAATACGCGATGAGGTGTCGAGTGTTGGAAGGAGTGTAGCTGTATCTCTTTTTGAACAAAAAGCTGATATTTTAGGCCGATGGATTGAACCAGCGTTGCTACTTCAGGAGGGAGGACCAGCCATATGAAACCATCTTTTGCTAGATGTGAGGATGCATCTCGAATCAATTGCTCAAAAAAATGTGCGTTGGTATGACGTGCCAATTTTTTCGATGAGTCAATCGATTCCAGCGAATTAATAAAAAATGGTGGATTAGAAACGATCAAATCATATTTTACTTCAGGTTTTTGTTCAAAATAAGTTTCGAAAGAGTGAGGGTGCCCTTGAATACGATTTGCAAATATAGAGTCTTCGAAGTTTTGGATGGCTGTTCCCATGGTTTGTTCGTCAATATCGATGGCATCAATTACCGCGCTAGGAAATCGTTGGGCGAGCATTAGTGCAATGACACCCGTTCCAGTGCCTATATCGAGTATTATTTGGGGATTATCAGCATCAGCCAATGCTCCTAATAATACCCCATCCGTATTTACTTTCATGGTGCAGTCAACTTGGTTGATCGCAAATTGTTTAAACTGAAATATCACATTTAGGTGTTTTATTAGTGAACCCTCTCCTTTCGGACATTGAGCCTGTCTAAATGGAGAGGGAGGGTGAGGCTTTTTCTTATAGTCGTATCTGTGCAGAAACTTTCACACCCATTCTTGGAGGTAATCCCATGGAAGGGATATGATTCTCGAGGTACGTGACACGATGTATAAAATCAACCCGAATAAATTTGAGAATATTTTCTACTCCGTAGCCCAATTCAACGTATGGTGTTGTGCTGAGTCCTCTGGTTTCAAGTAAATTGTTGTTCGGTATTAAGTTGATGTTTTCGTTAGATATCGATCCATACAAAACATTTGCGGTACCAACCAAACGCCAGTTTAAATTACGAATGAGGGGGATGCTGTTAAAACCTAATCCCTCAAAATGTTGTGAATACTGTAATCCTACATAACGATCGCTCACGAACTCAAAAAAACGCATCAGATTGTACGAATTTTGATTGTATAAAAAGACACCATTGCCGAGGTGATTTTCTAAAATTGGATAAGGCACTGTTGAGGGTATGTACCCTCCCGTTAAGGAGTATTGGCCACGACCAAGAATACCCATTCTTAGTGTTTGTGAGATATTCAGACTAAACTTATCATAAACCAAATCACTGCCTAAAATAGCTCTAAAGCCATGTGTATAGCGAAAAGTAAATACAGGGTTGCTATTTTCGCCCTTGATGGTAAGTTTACTATTACGCTTTTCGGATTGTATGACACGAACCCCAGGAGACCATTTAGATTCTAGTTGTAGCTCTGTTGTAGAAAAATTTTGACGTAGCTGGCCGTCAATTGGGTCATGATATTCAAAATTATAAAGTGGATCAAAGCTCCAGTGGGAAATAGTAGCCTGCTGTGTAAAATTCTTAAAAATATCCCTCCGAATATAGAGATTGGTCATATCCTCTATGAATACCCTACGACGTGCGATATCCCCAAATTTGGTGAATGCAGTAAATAAATTATTTTTCGCATACCCGTAGCTATCACTTAGTAAAGCCACCTGATTTAAATCGTGAGAATAGGATATACCGGCTTGGGTCCAGGGTTTTTTTGATAGGATATAATCAGCACTGGCACCGTACTTAAATTGAGCATCTTTGGTCCCATAGGCCGCATATCCATCCAAAATCCACCGATTACTAAAACTAGGATTGGTTTTAAAGCCCAGTCTCAATCGATTGCCCTCCATATTGTTATGGGCATAGGTAAACAAATAAGGTCCTATGCCCACTTTTCCAGCTTTGTAATACCCACTAATGAGCATATCGACTATATCAATGTAATTTTTAACGATAGGTACTTTTTTGACAGTGTCAATTATGCTAAAAACATGTTTTTCGGCAATTGTTAAAGAATCATGACGGTTTTTATTCCAATAATCATCATCTTTTAGGTCTACATCATCACTCAGAACAATAGCTTCATCAAAAAAGTGGGGTTCGTACACCTTGTTCGTTTTTACATTTTTATTAGAGGTGTAGAACTTGGCCAAAAAACCAGTTGTACCTTTTGTTAGTTGGCCTACATCAACAAGAATACGTGTTTTAATAGGGATCCATCCTTGACCAGGTAGGGTAGGCGCCGATTCCTGTTGAATGCGTACTTTTTCAATGAAGTTTAAATTAGCAGCTGGTTTCACAGTTGCGATCATTTGACACAGGGCGTAACTATCGTGAGCAATCCACATGGTGCCAGTAAAAGCCAAATCTTTTTCCCGTTTAGGCTTAAAAGATATTTTGAAACAAGCACGATCACCAACTTTAGTGTAGCGTTCTTCCAATTCATAATCATAACTAAGTCGCCAAGTAGCAGCAATTGGCGAAACAAAATCTTTGCCAGCAAGGCTCAAATAATTTTTGTAAAAATTGTGTTGCTGAAACGTACTACCAACTAATTGAGATATCAATGTGCCATCGTCGAACCCTAGACCATTGACTTGCGAACGGATAATATTTTCACGTCTTTTTTCTGGGTTTTCTTGATAAAAGAAGTCAGATATCGTTTCCGATACGAACAAGGGTAATATGGGTTCACCTTCTCCTGCCACCTTTTTTAAGCTATCCATTAGTGGTAGTAAACTCCTGATGAGTTTTTTCTTTTTAAACTTTTCGTCGAAGTTGGTGGCATCTAATTCAATGCGATTATAGCTTTGGTATTGAAATGAGGAAAGCGATCGAAAGTCATTATTGGGCTTATTTTTTACGACTTCACGTAAAATTTCCCAAGCCGGATTGACATAACCTTTGGTGGTTACAACCACTTCCTTTAAGGAGGTGGCCGTAGGGAATAGTTGGATGTTAATCACTTGGTTGGGTGAAGATCCAATTGCTTTGGAGCGTCTTACATAACCGATGTAGCCGGCTCGAATAGAATCCACCTTGGCCTGAATAACCAATTTGTAAACGCCATCAAAATTGGTTGTGGTCCCTTGTTTAGAGCCGTTGGCAGATACCGATACGTAGGGTAGGGGTTCACCTGTTTTTGCGTCGGATACTTTTCCTGTGATGACAATCTGTTGTGCTTGTGTTCCGCAACTAAGAATGAAGAAGGTAAACAATAAGTTGGGCAGCTTATATTTCCAAATCCCCTTGACCTGTGTAGAATTTCCCATTTTTATTAATTTCTATCATCAGCTCTCGCTTGTGAAACCTATATACAATATAATGATTTATTGTCAATTTTTGATGTGTTATATTTCGTATAATACGACAGTGCAAAAGCATACTTCCCCTACGCAATTATCTAAATTGCTGGATTATTGTTGGGCAAAATTACAGATTAAAATTTGATAAAATAATCTGTTTATTCACCTAAGATGTGATGTAATGCTTGATTGTAGTTGTTTTTTGCTTGAGTGATCAATCCGAATGATTGTCCATCGACCAATAAAAGGTCAGAAGTGACATGTCCTAGCAAGCTATATGGAGTTTTTTGGCTTGTCATACATTCCGTAAATGAATCAATATGTTGAGGTTTGATAGAAACGACTACTCTGCCTTGAGCTTCTCCGAAAAGAAAGGCGTCTTTTCTTAGTTTGGGAGAAGTTTCTATGCTAAATCCAACTGAATTGGGCATGGCTGATTCTAATAAGGCAATGTATAGACCACCATCAGAAACATCATGAACAGAGGTAACCAGTTTTTGTTTGATTAGCTGTTTGATGGTTTGATGCAAATCATGTTCCTCATCTAAATCAAAATAGGGTGCAGGGCAGGATGTGACACCATGGTAAGACGCTAGATATTGGGAGGATGCGATGTCATTGACGTTCATGCCGATCAAGTAAATGAGATCACCTGCTTCCTTAAAATCAGTTGTCATGAACGTTTGGATATCATCTAGCATGCCTAGCATGCCAATCGTAGGAGTAGGAAAAACAGGTCCCCCGTCAGCCGATTGATTGTAAAAGCTCACATTGCCGCCAGTCACTGGAGTCTGGAACTTTATACAGGCTGCACGCATACCCTTAATCGCCCCAACAAATTGCCAATAAACTTCGGGTACATATGGATTGCCGAAATTTAAACAATTGGTTATTGCCAGAGGCTCGCCACCTGCGCAGGTGATGTTTCGGGCTGCTTCAGCTACCGCGATCGCACAACCTTTTTCGGGGTCGGCATATACGTATCTCGAATTGCAATCAATAGTCAGTGCAATGGCTTTTTGGGTTTCCTTGATGTGTACCAGGGCTGCATCACTCGGGTAATTGGTCGTCATGGTAGCGGTACCAATCATCGAATCGTACTGGCTGGTCACCCAGTGTTTTGATGCAATATTAGGATGTGTGGTCAAATGATCTGCAATTGCTTTTAAATCTTGCTGTTCCTCAATGGTCGAGATGTCGAATTTTAAATTTTCTTGATAATAGGCTGGTTCTCGATACGATCGCTGGTATACTGGAGCTCCACCACCCAAAACAAGGTCGTCGGCAGGGACATCAGCAACCAGTTCACCATTCATAAAATAATGCAGGCGCTTGGTATCGGTCACTTCTCCAATGATTGCACAGTTCAAATCCCATTTATCAAAGATAGCTTCCACCTCTTTTTCACGACCTTTTTTCACAACAATCAGCATTCGCTCCTGCGATTCGGATAGTAATATTTCAAAAGGCTGCATATTGGATTGTCGCATGGGCACCTTATCTAAGTCAATGCGCATACCGTGTTTGCCTTTGGCCGACATTTCAGCATTGGAGCAAATGATGCCAGCAGCACCCATATCTTGCATCCCGATGACAGCCCCTGTTTTAATTACTTCTAGTGTAGCTTCAAGCAGCAGTTTTTCTTGAAAAGGGTCCCCAACCTGGACTGCTGGAAGGTCATTGATAGAATCAGCTGTGATGTTTTTAGAAGCAAAAGCGGCCCCATGAATTCCGTCTTTACCAGTGGCAGATCCGACGATAAAAATTGGGTTTCCTACTCCGTAGGATGTGGCAGAAACAGTTTCGCCAGTCTTCACGATACCTGCAGACATTGCATTGACCAATGGATTCACATGGTAACACGCATCAAAAAACAATTCGCCTCCTACTGTTGGAATACCAAAGGCATTGCCATAATCGCCAATTCCTTTGACTACACCTTTTAATAGTCGTTTAGTTTGCTCTAGTTTTAAATCTCCAAAACGCAAGGAGTTGAGCTGGGCAATGGGACGTGCACCCATGGTAAAAATATCTCGATTAATCCCACCTACTCCAGTCGCTGCTCCCTGGTAGGGCTCCAATGCCGACGGATGGTTATGGGATTCAATCTTAAAAACACAACCGAGCCCATCGCCTAAATCGACTAACCCTGCATTTTCTTCACCCGCTTTTGCCAACATTCTGGGGCCATCTTTAGGCAGGGTTTTGAGCCAGATGATGGAGTTTTTATAAGAACAATGCTCACTCCACATGACAGAAAAAATAGAGAGTTCTGTAAAATTAGGTGTGCGGCCGAGTAGTTCTACTAGGCGATCAAATTCTTCGGGTAGCAGACCTAAATCGAGGGCAGTATTAAGATCGGTAGTAGACAGTTGTTTTTCCAATGGATATGAGTGTTTAAGAGGCTCAAAATTATAAAAATCCATCTTGGTTTGGTCGTTGTCCAGCGATCCAAAGAATTAGTAGGGCAGATTCAGTGAGGTATGTTGACATATTTGATATATATATCTACTTTTAGCTAAATTTTTTATTTCTATGTTAGCTAAACAAAAAACACCAATCAAAAAAGCCCCCATTGCAGCGGCGAAAGTCAACAATAAAGAATCGAACTATTTGCAATTTATTCCAATCGTTTTTGTTACGCTTTATCTTTTTGTTGATTTCGTGCCCGAATATGGAGGCATCGATGTGATGGGTTCGCAGTGGGTTTATTTGGTCATTATTAATTTGCTGAGTACGGGCTACATTTTTTGTTTCTCCAAGGATCACGGCTATGAACCTGTTCTAAAAAAGCTCTTCAGCACGTTCATGACCCGAGCTTATGTGGCTTTTTTAGTTGTTGCGGGTATTTCCATCTTTTTTGCCATTAACCGAACAGAGGCTTTGGTTTGCTATACAGGTGTTATTGTTACGGTAGTTGCTTTTTTGAATATCGCCGTGTTGTTCAGTGGCCGTCTTTCAGCTTTTAAGGTGATCGCTCAGGTTCTTTCTATTATTTTGCTGATTCAGTCTTATAATACATTGAAAGCTTTTTACGAGGGGATGGACACCAATTTATTGCCTTCATTAATCTATAATATAAAAGGAAACACAGGTAACAAGAATATTTTTGCTGCAAGTATGGCGGTTAAATTATCTTTTGTGATGTATTGTGTGTACACCTTTAAATCATGGGCGCGGATTATTTACATCCCTGCATTAATTTTGGGAGCGATTGCATTGTTTTTTATTAGTGCCCGTTCAGCGTTTGTAGGCTTAATTTTGGAAACAGGCATGTTCACCGTATTTGCTATCATGCAGTATTTCAAGGATAGACAGCTAAAGGATGCCTTGGTACGGGCTGCCCCTGTTGTTGTATCTCTTTTTATTGCTTTTGGTATTGCTCAAGCAACGTTAATTCATGCCCAAAAGCAGAGTGTGAATGCCGTGCAAGAAGGGGGCGTGCATATGACTATCACGGAACGATTAAAATCGCTTACGGTTGCATCTAATAATCAAGTAAGGTTAAATTTATGGGTTGGGGGCTTAGATTACATCAAAAAACATCCGATCATAGGTTCTGGTATAGGTAATTGTAAATTGGCTATTGTTCCCTATGAAAAGGAGTTTATACGTGATTTTCAGTTCGCCAAGCACACCCATCAAGACTTTATCCAAATAACCATGGAAACAGGTATTCCAGGAGGTTTATTGTTTATATCTCTCTTTGTTTGTGCTTTGGTCTATGTGATCAAAGTTTGGAGATCAAAGGCTGATGATCAGGTAAAAATCATCGCGGTATTTTCATTAATGGCACTGGCTGGGTATACCATAGATGCACTTTTTAATTTCCCTGCTGAGCGTCCGATTATGCAATTGCTTTTTGCTTTGATTCTCGCTGTTAATGTCAGTGCCTTTATGGAGCTAAAGGGTGGAGAACGTATAATACCTAAATCCAGCGGTATGCATTTTACTACTTGGTTTGGGCTTATTAGCATTATTTTATTGATTGATGCCGCTTATTATAAATATGTTGCTTATCAATCGTTAGTAGCTCAGGGTTTAACGATATCTGATTTTCCGAATAAGGCGACCCACAATTGGAGAGAAGTGAACGATAAACTACCAGATACGCCAAATTTGGATGCGAACAATATACCTATTGATGTGATTCGAGCTTGGTACCTGTTAGATGATAAAAAATATGATGAAGCGATGGTTTTGTTAAACAGAAGTACTAAAGTGAACCCGTACAATATGGCCAACGAATTTGTAAAAGCGCAGGTTTTTATTCAGGCCAATAAATTGGATAGCGCGTGGTATTATGCGCGCAAAAGTTTTGATAATCGGCCTAATAATGTGGCTATTTATACCTTGTATAATAATTTGTGCCTCCGAAGAGGAGATACATTAGGTATAAAAAAAGCGTTTAAAGAATGCAGCAGGGTACGAAATGAACCCATGATTTGGAATGAGTATATCGCTACATTGACAAATTTGCACTACAATCAGGCAGGTTTGCTTGCTATTATAGATTCAGCAAATAAACAATTTCCAGGTGATAAGTCCATTGCAGAGCGGTATTTCTCCACAAAAGCAGGTATCGCATATGCCGCCAACAAAATAGACACAGCACTTGTTTATTTCTCAAAACTAAACAAGTTGAATCCCGCAGATAATAGCTACACGGAGAATGTGGGCATTTGCTACTATGTACTTCAAAAGTATGATTTAGCTATTCCATATTTTGATAGAATAATAGCTGCAAATGTGTATGCTAATGGAAAACCAGAGTACTTTAAAGGGATATGTTTGTCCAAAATAGGCAAACAGGAGCAGGCTTGTTTCTTCTTGAAAATAGCTGATTCTAAGAATTTTCCTTTGGCAAAAAGTGTCATTTCTACTTATTGTAAGTGATGTGTGGAATTACTATTTAATAGCCGAAAATCTATTAAATAGTAATTCCGTTTTGTGGCACCTTCACATAATATCCCGTTCCATCATATGTACGCTTGCGTGGATGCGTCATGCAGTCGGTGGAGCATGCACCATCTAGTTGAATGCCACAATCATCACATTGCGTAAAGTGTTCGTTGCATTCTGGATTCGCACAATTAATCATCTTTGGTGTGGTGATTCCGCAGTTTCGGCATTGTGAAATGATGGCTGGGTTGGTGGAGTTGACATCAACAGCTATCCGGTTGTCAAACACATAGCATTTGCCTTCAAAATCTTTTCCTCCAGCTTCTTTGCCATACTTGATGATGCCTCCGTGAAGCTGATAAACCTCTTTGAATCCTTCGTGTAATAGGAGTGCTGACGCTTTTTCACATTTAATGCCACCCGTGCAGTAGGTCAGGATTTTTTTATCCTTGTATTTGGCCAACTCGTTGATTTTTTCTGGGAATTCGCGGAAGTTTTGAATATCGAGCGTAATGGCATTTTTAAAACGGCCAAGTGAGTGTTCATAATCCGATCGTACATCTAAAATCACTACATCATTACGGTCCTTCATCTCCATAAAATCTTTTGGATCTAAATGGACGCCCGTTTGTTTATTTGGATTGATGATCTGTGGGTCGCGCAAGCCCGAATGAACAATTTCTGATTTGTACCGACAATGCATCTTAATGAAAGAGGGCTTTTCGACCGCATCAATTTTAAAATCTGTTTTTGCAAAACGTGGATCTACTAGAATCGTATCCATGTATGTTTTACAAGATTCTTTGGTACCCGACACGGTTCCATTCAGTCCCTCGTCGGCCACAATGATGCGCCCAACTAAATTCAAAGATTTGCAAAATTGAAGATGATCTGCGGCGAACTGTTCCGCATCAACTATTGTACTATAACAATAGTAAAGAAGTGTTTGATATGAATTCATGTTAATATCGATACTGTTGTAAACAGCCTAAAATGAAACACAAAGGTAAAAATTTAGGACGTGAAAGTGAATGAAATAATATTGAAGCCAATGATTTTCAATGAGTGAAGGAATAAAAAGTGTTAATTTCGCTTCCTCAGACTATAAAATATCATGTATAAAACATTAAAACCCATATTGGATCAAGAGTTAGCTGAAATTGAAAAAGCAGGATTATATAAAAGTGAGCGAGTGATTACCACTCCACAGGGAGCAGTGATCAAGGTGCAGGGTGGAAAAGAAGTCATCAATTTTTGCGCAAACAATTATCTCGGACTTTCTTCACATCCTAAAGTGACTAAAGCGGCTAAAGAAGCGATTGATACGCATGGCTATGGAATGTCGTCGGTGCGTTTTATTTGTGGGACACAAGATATACACAAAGCACTTGAACAAAAAATTTCCACTTTTTTAGGCACGGAAGACACCATTTTATATGCTGCAGCATTTGATGCTAACGGGGGCGTGTTTGAGCCTTTATTTAATGAGCAGGATGCCATTATATCGGATGCCTTAAATCATGCTTCCATTATCGACGGAGTTCGCTTGTGTAAAGCGCAACGCTATCGATATAATCATGATGACATGACTGATTTGGAGAGAAATTTAAAAGAGACACAGCATCTTCGTCACCGTATTATTGTAACGGATGGTGCTTTTTCGATGGATGGAACCATTGCCCAATTAGATAAAATATGTGATCTAGCCGATAAATATCAAGCCTTAGTGATGGTTGATGAATGTCATTGTTCGGGATTTTTGGGTAAGACGGGTAGAGGTACACACGAACATCATGGGGTGATGGGTCGGGTAGATATTATTACTGGAACCCTAGGTAAGGCTTTGGGTGGTGCATCTGGTGGTTTTACATCTGGACCCAAAGAGGTGATTAACATGCTTCGTCAGCGTTCGCGCCCTTATTTATTTTCGAATACATTGGCTCCGTCTATTGTGGGGGGATCGATTGCCGTTTTGGATATGCTCAGTGAAACTACCGAGTTGCGCGACAAATTGGAAAAAAACACAACCTATTTCCGCAAAAAAATGATCGAGGCTGGTTTTGATATCAAACTAGGAGTACATCCCATTGTGCCCATTATGTTGTATGACGCAAAGCTAGCCCAGGATTTTGCAAGTAAATTGTTGGATGAGGGAATTTATGTGATTGGTTTTTATTACCCCGTAGTGCCACAAGGCAAAGCGAGAATACGCGTGCAGATATCGGCTGCACACGAACAGGAGCATTTAGATCAAGCTATCAGTGCATTTACAAGGGTTGGTAAGGTGTTGGGGGTATTAAAAAAACACGTGTAAATTGTTTAAATTTGTACGTATACTTAATCATGTGAGCTATTTCATCCTATAAGTTAACATTGAGTGTAGAACCTAGCGTAGTTTTTTGGCCAAAGAAATTGCGAAGAAAAAATACATGAGCTTATCCAAATTGGTATAGAACTATTTGAAATCTATTTCAAAAGATGAAAAAATAGCAGTCGCTGATGGTATAGAAATTGCCGATTGGGTGAAGCAAATTGTGGTATTGGATAATCCTACACCAGATTTTGATCATAAAAAAGAGTATCAAAAACGTAGATAATCATATCAATTATGTCAGCTTCTAAACTAACATTGAGCGTAGATTCAAATGTAATTTATCGCGCCAAGCAATATGCCGAGAAAAGACATATTAGTCTATCCAAACTCGTGCAAAATTATTTAGATCAATTAAGTGCTCATAGCAATGATCAAAAAAGTGATATTGATCCTGATATTTTGGCATTAACGGGAATTTTAAAAGGAAAGGTTCCCGATGATATCGATTTAAAAGAAGAGCGATTTAAATATCTAAAGGGTAAACATGGGATATAAGTATATTTTTCTTGATAGTGATGTTCTTTTGGATGTTTTGTTAGAAAGGCAGCCATACTGTGGTTTTAGTCAAAGCATACTCCATAAAGGGAAAAATAAAGAAATAGAAATTGCTACGTCTGCTTTGGTTATAGCAAATATTTACTATATCATGGCAAAAATATTAGGCAAAGTACAAGCCAAGAAGAATACTGCAAAATTCTTAAACATCTTTAACGTATTTCCTCTTGATGTAGAATGCATCAAGCTTGCAATAAATAGTGATTTTAATGATGTCGAAGATGGAATGCAACACTTTATCGCTACACAAAACCAATGTGAATTAATTATTACCAGAAATATAAAAGACTATAAAGAATCGCTGATACCTGTTTTATCTGCTGAGCACTATCTAAACCTAATTTGATACCATGCAACAAAAAATAAATCAATACACCACAGAAATCTCCAATTTTACGCCTAATACTGCTGAGGAACTCGAGAATTTTCGCATCAAATTTTTAGGAACAAAGGGTTTATTAAAAGATTTGTTTGATGAATTTAAAACTGTTTCGGCCGAAGATAAACGCGTGTTTGGAAAGGTGTTGAATGAATTTAAACAGTTGACAGAAGCAAAGTATAGCCAGCTGAAGGAAACATGGAATACTGAAATCACCATCAGTTCAACCTCGGGGATTGATTTAACCCTTCCAGGTGAGGGGATGGAGCTGGGTTCGCGTCATCCTTTATCGTTGGTAAGAGGAGAGATTCTTGAAATATTCAAAAAGCTTGGCTTCAATGTGGCCGAAGGGCCAGAAATTGAAGATGATTGGCATAACTTTTCGGCTTTGAACTTCCCCGAAGAGCATCCTGCTCGCGATATGCAGGACACTTTCTTTATTAAAAAGGGAGGTGAAAAGGGGGATATTGCCTTGCGTACACATACCTCTTCTGTAGAAGTGCGTGTGATGGAAGCTAGCAAGCTCCCTATTCGGATCATTGCCCCAGGAAGAGTTTATCGAAATGAAGCGATCTCTGCTCGTGCTCATTGTTTTTTTCATCAGGTAGAGGGCTTGTATATTGATGAAAATGTTTCGTTTGCAGATTTAAAACAAACCTTATTCTACTTCGTACAAGAACTTTTTGGTGAGGGAACGCAAGTACGCTTTCGTCCCTCGTATTTTCCTTTCACTGAGCCTTCTGCCGAGATGGATATTTCATGTACTATCTGTAAGGGCGAGGGGTGTCAATTGTGTAAATATAGCGGTTGGGTCGAAATATTAGGTTGTGGAATGACAGACCCCAATGTTCTTGAAAATTGCCATATCGACTCTGAAAAATATACAGGTTATGCTTTTGGAATGGGAATAGAGCGCATTACCAATTTGAAGTATCAAATCAAGGACCTCCGTTTATTCTCTGAAAATGATGTGCGTTTCTTAAAACAGTTTCAATCTGAATTGATTTAATGAAGTTATCTAAGTTGTTGCTATCATTTCTTTTTATGATTTTATCTTGTGGTAAGGAAAGTAATTACGTTCCTGTTGTGGGAGTTAATTTTACCGCTGCTCTCAATGACCCAAGAATGAGTCGCTTGAATGTTGTAGGAGGAGCTGTTGCCATTGAGGGTTATGGGGTAGCTGGGTTAATTATTTGTAAGCGTGCCGACAATGTGTATGTTGCTTTTGATCGGTGTAGCACTGTAAACCCAGAGAAAAGGTGTGGTGTGACCATTGATGATTCAGGTTTTAGTGCCACAGATCCTTGTTCTGGAGCAAAATTTTCGATGTTCGATGGGGCTGCAGTGAAGGCACCTGCAGTTCGCCCCCTCAAACAATATCACGTATACACGGATAATTTTACGATTCGTGTAACGAATTGAAAAAAAGAGTAGGAGCTCTTCTCAGAAGATTAAAAAGCTATTTTTTAGCTATTATAGAGGTTTTTATAGGATAAAGTCTTGCCGATATTCTCAGTTTATATTGAACTTTTCTATACCTTTATCCATCATCACAAAAAATATGATTTCCATAAAAAATATTCTTGTCGTTGGGACCTTAGTTGCCTTTTCCAATCTGCTGATAGCTTGTGGGAATGAACCCAAGCTAAAACATCAAGTAGTTGTTGATTCAGTAAAACTAGGACTTGATACCACAAAAGTATCTCCCCTTAAGCAAGCTATTAAGCCACTAGACACCATAAAATACAACCAAAAACTGATTAGCCTTGCCAATGGTGATACCTCTGGACGCTGGCCTGTTAAGCAACAACCATATCCACTTGCTAGTGCTATTTTGCCGTTTAAGCGTGTTGTAGCCTATTATGGTAATCTGTACTCAAAAAAAATGGGCATATTGGGCGAATTTCCACCAAATGAAATGCTTGCTAGGTTGGATGTTGAAGTGAAAAGGTGGGAAAAGGCAGATCCAGAAACAACTGTTCAACCTGCGTTACATTATATTGCCGTGGTGGCTCAGGGGGATCCTGGTAAAGATGGAAAATATCGCTATCGGATGCCAGATAAACAGATTGATTCCGTTTTAAGTATTGCCAAGAAAAGAGATGCGATTGTATTTCTGGATATACAAGTGGCATTAAGTGATATTCATACGGAGCTTCCTCTGCTAGAAAAATATTTAAAATTGCCGCAGGTACATTTAGGTATAGATCCTGAGTTTTCTATGAAGACAGGTGTTAAACCAGGTACAAAAATAGGTACCTATGATGCTGCAGATATCAATTTTTGTTCAAATTACTTGGCAAAGTTAGTCCGTGAAAATAATTTATCTCCCAAAATATTTCTGATACATCGTTTTACTAAGAATATGGTAACCAATAGTAAATCGATTAAATCACATGCTGAAGTTCAACTAGTAATGCATATGGATGGGTGGGGAGAACCCGATTTGAAAAGAGGGTCTTATCGTTATTTTATTTACATGGAACCAGTGCAGTTTGCAGGCTTCAAGCTGTTCTACAAGAATGACTTAAAAAAAGCCCCTCATCATATGATGACTCCTGATGAACTAATGAAACTACGACCAAGGCCTATTTATGTGCAATATCAATAAGTAAGAGGTGCATTACTGTACAATAAATTTTTTGGCTTTATATGTTTTACCTCCCGTTTTGATTTCTAGGACATAAGCACCTCCGTTCAGGCCTTGTAGATTTAGGTTCGTTTCTCCAGTTTTTGATTGGTACATCAGGTGTCCGAACATGTTATAGATTTTGAGTTCTATAATTTGCATGGTAGCTGGTTTTTGTATCCGAAACTGACCATCATTGGGGTTGGGATAGATGATAAAATCATCATCTGTAGTATTGTATGGGATAGAAGATGCTGAGCATCCATTATCATTGGTAACAACAACAGTATAGGTCCCAAGTGTTGTCATGGTGTAATCTTGTGAAGTAGCACCAGAAATAATACTGCCATTTAGATACCACTGATTATTATCAGCTGAGCTAGAAGTTAATACTGCTCCATTTGCGGAGATGGTTGGGATACTAGGCAATGGATTAACAGTTACTTTCGTCGCGTCTGAAGAGGTTGAGCACCCGCCACTATTGGTAGTAACTGAATAGTTTCCTGATGAGCTCACCGTGATAGTTTGCGTTTTTTCGCCATTGCTCCACAGATAGTTATTTGCAGGACGACTGGATGTAAGCATGACAGATCCTCCTTGGCAGAATGTAATTGGCCCATTTGCAGAGATGGTGGGTGGTGGTGTTAATGGATTAACAGTAATGGTTATCGGAGCAGAAGTGACGCTATTGCCACACGTATTGGAGATGGCAACCGAATATATTCCTGCTGAGCTTACCGTAATGCTTTGCGTTTTTTCGCCATTACTCCATAGGTAGCCGTTTGCAGGACTTGAAGAAAGTATGACTGATTCACCTTGACACAAGGTAGTAGTCCTATTTGCAATAATAGTTGGGACAGGTAAAAGCCCAACAGTGACAATAACAGCTGTCGTTAATGTCATGCTATTGTCTATTATCGTGTAGGTTATGGTTGCTGACCCAATACCTATGCCTTTTACTACACCTAAATTATCTACATCGGCTATACTTGAGTTGGAAGATGACCATGTTCCACCTGTTGTTATATTACTTAGAGGTGTGCTACATCCTACCGCAGTGTTAGTTGTACCGGTAATGGCTGAAATGGTGGGAATGATAAACTGATTACTGAAGGCTGTGATAGTACATGAGTTTCCGTAGTAGCTAATTAATCCATTTTTGACCCCGGCTGTGGCAGCATTAGCTGTGCAGGCTGGCATCCAAGAAGAGCTATCAAAGCTATTGGCAGGTCGCTGATATAAACAAAATATTGATGGGTTTTTGGCATCACTAGTACTAACAGGTATACCTCTAAAGGTGATGTTACTTAAGCGTTTAAAAGTATTTGTTCCCCAGTATCGTATAATCCAATGATTATTTGCTGTATTGACTGTTGGAGATAATCCATATGGCAAGCCATTCAGTCGGTAAGCGACAATGTCGTCATTGGGATATGGGCTTGAACTAAATTGTAAAGTGATGCTTGTGTTGCCTAATGAAAATGGACCGTTGGTAGTCACATCCGATAATCTATAGGATGTGCCTGTTGCTATTGGTGCTGTTGATATGGTGATGGAGCCTGCAGGTACTGATGCTGGAAACTTGGAAATTACATCATATACCACACTAGATTTAGGTTCATATTGGTTGAATTGATAATAGCTGATTAAGCCCATTTCACCTACTGAGGGTTCAGCAATCAGGTGCATTTTTTCTCGCACTTCATCTTTCGAAAGTGCATAATTGTAAAACTTAACTTCATCAATTTGTCCATTAAAATCACCTTCTTGGCCATGTATATCTCGATTGATATAGAATGGAGTTTGAGAAAGATCAATCTTTGGCATAGATTGATTGTTGACAACTTCACCTTCTCCATTTAGATAGATAGTAACGCCTGTAGGAGCATAGGCAAGTACAACAAAATTCCACTGGCCATCAGTGGCTATTAGGCTACTACTGTTTCCATAACCAACAATGTTGTCTGTGTAGCATAAGTTTAAGCTTGGGTTATAGTTGTTAAATGGAAACCCTAGTCCAAATCCAGACTCGGATCCAGGGTATGGATCATGTGAAATTAATTGAGAAAAACTTTTTTGGAGTCCATTGGGTTTCATCCAGCACGAAATGGTAAAGTTGTTGCTATTAATGCTAACTGGTCCAGTATTTATCTCAGTACGAGCCCCCATGTTGTTACTTACAATGAGTGCCTTGCCTGCAATTGGTTCTGGACTACATTGATTTGGAAGCATTGTGATCATGTTGGGTACTGTATGTGTATGTGATAATCCAAGGCCATCAGTTACGGCTAAAGTAACGGTATACGATCCTTGTATGCTGTAGGTGACTTGCGGTTTTTGGCTGGTGCTTGAGGTGCCATTAACGTACGTTGCGCCAGGGAGATTCCATTTCCAGGATGCTGCCTTTGCAGGTTTTAAGTTTACTCCGTTATAATTTAAAATGGAGTAATCGTTAAAAGTAACAACCTCGTTGCCACAAGCTACATATTGCTTATCAGCCATGGGTTGGGCAATTGGGTTTGGGTGTGCATGCAAGGGGGATTCCCATATTCCTCGATTGCCAGCTATTCGAATTTTATCATCTCTAAAAAAAATAGCTCCTCCTGGCCAAATTTCAAAATTAGCTGGGATTCCATTGCTAAAATTTATCCAATCAGTCATCGTACTATTTCGATAAAAAACTTGGGTTGGATTGTTTTTGGTGATGGCATAAATTCCTTCTTTAGTGCCGTCTGCTTGTAAAAAAGCTACTGATAGACCTGCCAGACCGGCACCTGTGTAATTAGTCCAGCTATCTCCTCCATCGGTGGATCTAAATACTTTGTTTTGATTATTTCCTTGTGCCATTGCCAAAAAAATAGTGTTTGCATTCGATGGATCAATCACGATATCGCTGTTGTAATATTCGTATGTCACTCCTATGTTTTGTGTGATGTTTGCCCACGTATTTCCGGCATCACTGGTTTTATAAACTCCGTCTGTTGTGCAAACAAAAAGAATCTTTGGATTGCTTCTTGAAATGTCAAACCGCCAGACTTTACTTGGGAAGGTGTGTAATGAGGTATATGATTGGCCACTATTTATTGACTTCCATAATGTGGTATTTTCTGCAGCCAGGTCTTTGTTTCCACCCAAATAAAAAATAGTTCTATACCTGGGGTCAGTTACTAGCCGACTAGAAAATGCTCCATAATAGTCGCTGTTTGGCCATTGTGTATTTTGAATATTAGCTTCAGTTGCGGTTCCGTTGAGTGTACTGGGAACAACCTTTGTGCCTATATCATGAAAAGCAGCGGTCATGGAATAGCCGTGTAAAACATGTCCTGTGTCATCTTCACCACCACCCAAAGCCATTGAACCTCCGCTGCCGGATTGTTCAAATAATGACATGTTTCCGTTATGATATCTGCCGCCAACAACAAGGTCTTCATCCCATCCTTGGCTAAATCCCCAAAAAGGGGATCCTGTAAGTCCATTGTTTCTAGAATCAAAATTGGCTTGATTGGTGAAAAAATCAGAAGAGTAAATGATACCACCATCATTGGCAATAAAGGTGTCATTGCCATCCATTGCCATCGATTGATAGTCTGGGTGCATTGGCCATGATCCAACATAACTTCCTAGTCCAGTAAAATTTGATCCTCCATCGGTAGATATGAACGAACTTGAGTCGCCAACGATGATTTTATTCGCATCCTGTGTTGAAACAAGAATGGCTAGATCATAAAATCCTTGTCCACCACCCATTCCTAATCCTACGCCATTGGTATTACATCCTGCCCACGAAGCACATTTAGAACTAACATGTGTACTCCAAGTTTGTCCAGCGTTTGTGCTTTTTAATAATACGGTAGGGTTTGAATTACTTAGCACGATGCAGTAAAGTATATTGCCATTGGCTGGCGTAATACCTATTCGTGCACCTTTATTGATCATACTTAAGGAACCCGTTTTATTGGTGAAATTTGTTCCACCATCCGTAGAGGTGAACAAAACAAGACCCTGACTGCTATTTTTACCTACGGCATATACGATGTTATTATTAGCCGGATTAATAGCAATATCGTCTATCGCAATTCCACTCGTTCCATTGGCGATACTCCAAGTTTGTCCTTTATTATCTGAAATGTAAACACCAAGTTTAGTTGATCCTTCTCTTGACGCAACATAAATCCGATCAGTAGTTGGGTTAATTTGAATAGCTTTTGATCCATTACCTGGATATGTTGCTACCTGACTCCAGGTAGTTCCACCATCTGAAGATTTTATCAATTGACCTGCATAACAAAAAATAGTATTGGGGGTTTTCTTAGCTATCGCTATTGCTGTTGGTGCTCCAGGAAGTGTCAATTGGTCGCTAACCGAAGTCCAATGAAGTCCCTTGTCTGGGGATTTAAAAATAATGCCTGTTTCAGAGCCGCAGTATAATGTGTTCGAGTTATTTGGATCGATAGCCAATGTGTAAATATTGACTTGACTATCTATTGCTTTGCCACTGCGATTTGGGTCCTCTCCTTCAAAGGTTTCTACGGGTCCCAGGCAGGTCCAGCTGCCTGCAGATAAGCCTTGCAGCTTTATGGACGACGACCGTATTTGTATTTTTTTGGGCGATAAATCAAGGCCTCCATCTGGTTTGATGTATGGCTGTATATTCATTCGCCATCTTCTATAAGCAGTAAGATATGGGTCTTCTTCAAACTCTTCTTTTTTGTTTGGATTTTTTGATCGTTCCTCTTCTTTATATTTCTGTACAATTGAGTCACTTCTGAAGACATTGATATTTTTCCAGTCGATTTGATTAAACCAACTAGGTTTGGGAATAGATGGGGGCAAATCGAAATATTCCTTGGGTTGGGCATATGAGCATATGCTTGCGAATATTAAAAAGAACACGATGATCCATTTTGTACTCATAGTATATATTGGCATATTATTAATAATTGACGTGACTGTCGGTTTTTTGCTAGGGGGCGATTACCTGGGCTATATTTATAGCATCTGCTTGCTTTACTGGATAATCATTTTTTTGGCTTTATATGTTTCACTTCCCATTTTTATTTCTAGGACATCAGCATATCCGTTCAGGCCTTGTAGATTAAGGTTCGTTTCTGCAGGTTTTACCTGCATACTAATTTAAAAAAAAATTAACTAATAGTTTTTTTTAAATTAGTATGCAAATATGGCCGTCATACAGGCAGGAAGGGGGTACTCGCGATAGAATTGGTTAGACTTAAAACGGAGTTCAGGAGATTATTTAGTCGGACCTCAAAAAGTTGTTTTTAATTTTTTGAGGATAAAGAATACAGACCGAAAGAGGAGTATATCTTGAAAGAGATAGCACAAAAAAGACACCCCATTTTGAAGATGTCCATTCCCCGCTTAAAATTCATTGCAACAGTTAACTGCAAGATTGGTATAGGCGTTTAGGTCGCAACAATTTATAGCTTTTCCCAATGGGATATAGCTTTAAATTTGCGGGTGTGAATTCTATAACATTTCATCAACGATTTAAAACAGAAGCAGATTGCTTAGAGTACCTATCCTTATTGAAATGGGAAGAAGGATATAGATGTAAAAAATGCAA
>CAIOLR010000313.1 GCA_903859135.1 uncultured bacterium
AAGGAGAATGCTTGGCCGTGGGAGCTTGCCAAATCATTTGACCACTCTGCACCAGTAGGTCGATTTATTTCTAAAACTAATTTTTCAGATTTATATCATATCAACTTCAAACTAGACATCAATGGGCAGACCAAACAACACGGAGACACCCAAAACCTAATTTTCCCATTCGAAAATATCATTTCATTTGTATCCCAGCACATTACCTTAAAAAAAGGCGATCTTATATTTACAGGCACTCCACAAGGTGTTGGTAAAATTAATATAGGCGATCATTTAGAAGGATATCTAGTAAATGAAAAATTGCTAGATTTTTATATACGGTAGCATTTTGAGTATTGAGATCTGCGTATTGCATTTTTTTTTACCAAACATAATCGCATTCGCTTTTTATTGAAAGGGCATCACACCAATACGTACTATTAGAATCTAAACAACATGGCCATCCCCAACAAAATTCTCCTTTTTACAGGGGCACTTTTAATGCTAAATAGCTCAAATGCTCAAGTTATTCACACCAAAAAATCGTATCCACAAACAGATTTCAGACCACCTCTCGAGCTAAGGCCT
The DNA here is from genome assembly GCA_903859135.1 of uncultured bacterium. Taxonomy (GTDB): domain Bacteria; phylum Bacteroidota; class Bacteroidia; order Sphingobacteriales; family Sphingobacteriaceae; genus Daejeonella. The sequence continues at coordinate 571 of CAIOLR010000313.1, forward strand.
GCGCTTGCAGGAGCTTTCGGCGAACTACGAAAAAATCATTTTCATTCAGGCTTAGATTACAAAACCAACCAACATGAAGGATATCCTGTATATGCTGCAGCAGATGGATTTGTTTCGCGTTTGAAAGTGCAAATAGGTGGATTTGGGAATGCGGTGTATATCGATCATCCAAATGGATACACGACTGTTTATGCACATTTGCAACGATTTAATACGCGTATTGCACAAACCGTTAAAGATTGCCAGTATCAAATACAATCTTTTGAGACCGATTTTTCGCCAAGATATTTAGAAATATCTGTAAAAAAAGGTGATATCATTGGATGGTCAGGCAATACAGGAAGCTCTGGAGGCCCACATTTACATTTTGAAATTCGAGACACCCAAACAGAGGAAATTATCAATCCTCAACTAGTTGGCTTAGCCTTGCCTGACCATATCAAACCAGAAATAGGCGGCTTATATGTATACCATTTAGATGGAGAATCCTTTAGTGATCAAACACCCAAACGATATTTTCCTGTCGTAGGCAATGCTGGAACCTACAAACTACAAGAAGCACCGCTAATTGATGTAAGTGAAGAAGTAGGCTTCGGAATTGTGGCATACGACAAAAATTCAGCATCTGATACCAAACACGGGGTCTATTCAATCGATCTATTAGTCGATGGACAAAATATCTATTCTGCAAGCTGGGAACGCTTTTTCTTCAATCATTCCAGAGCTATCAATTCATATATTGATTACCCTGCATTACAGACCTCCAACAAATGGATACAAAAAAACTTTGTTGAGCCAGGAAATCTATTGACTATTTATAAAAATCTTGTCAGTAATGGCCTACTTCATATCTCCGACAAGCAAATCCACCAGGTCCAATACCTGATTAAGGATGTGGCAGGAAATACCAGTACGCTAAATTTCCGAATCAAATACAATCCGACAGCAATTATCACAAATAAGAAAAAAACAGATACTCTACTTTTTAAATACGATCAAGCCAATACCTTTAACACAGATAAAGTGAACGTTTTACTACCCAAGGGTGTGCTTTACAGTAATTTAAATTTTGCGTACTCATCTTCACCGAAACCTATAGACGGTTTTTCGCCCATACACCACCTTCACAATAAACTAACACCATTAAATGACACCATTCGTTTATGGATTAAACCAGAAAACACATTACCAGTTAATTTAAAAGAAAAAGCACTGCTAGTCGATAACCGAAGAATGGCACAAGGTGGAACTTATGAAGATGGCTATGTAAAAGCCACTGTAAAAATATTCGGGAGTTTTTATGTAACAGTAGATACCATCGCACCAACCATCACTCCGATCAATATCACCGATGGCAAATCAATGAAAAACAGTTCCAAGATGGTGTTTAAAATATCAGATCATTTATCGGGTATTAAAAAATTTGTCGGCACCCTAGATGGGCAATGGATATTGATGGAATTTGACCCAAAAACTTCTACCCTGTGGCATTCTTTTGATGATCGAACATCTGCTGGAAAACATTTTTTTAAGCTCAGTGTAAGCGATGCAAAAGCGAACGAAAAGGTATATAAAGCCCGTTTTTATAGATAAAAAATCAGGGTAGTGTATCTAAATGTATGATACCCCTTTTTAGGGATAAAAAAGCATGAATTTAGATTTTCATAAACTGCTTTTAAATGCTTTAAAAGCAGTTTGTTTTTCAGTCTTTGTAGTCAAATTTTATCAAAAAATGATCCATC
>CAIOLR010000314.1 GCA_903859135.1 uncultured bacterium
GTTGAATAAAATTTAAACAGGCTCTTTTTCCTAATCACTTATTGTCCTAAAAAATACCCGCATGAAAAATCGCATATTTTAAATACTTTAGCACACGATATAAGTTACAAAACACAAAAAAAACTACTTTGAGATATGCCGCAATAGATATTGGATCGAATGCTATCAGATTGCTGATAGCCGATGTCGTTGAAAATCAAAATGTCATTTCTTTCAAAAAAAACACATTCATACGTGTACCCCTGCGCTTAGGTCATGATGCTTTCACAGATAAGCACATCTCTGATGAAAAAGTTAAAGATTTAGTCAAAACAATGACTGCCTTCAGCTACTTGATCAAAGTGTTCGACGTTCAAGATTACATGGCTTGTGCAACTTCTGCTATGCGTGAGGCTAAAAATGGGCCTAGTATTGTTGAAAAAATCAAAAAAAAAACTGGACTAAATCTCGAGATTATACATGGAAAGCATGAAGCAAGTATCATTTATGCTACTCATCTAGAGCAGCATCTGGAACGAAAAAAAAACTATCTCTACATCGATGTGGGTGGTGGAAGCACAGAACTCTCTTTTTTTTCTGACGGTGAGATGATTTGCTCAAACTCCTTTAACATTGGAACTATTCGCATTCTGAGTCATCAGGATAAAAATGAGGTTTGGGTGGAAATAAAGAATTGGATCAAAGAAAATATAAATCCTTATAAAAACATTGTTGGTATTGGTACAGGCGGGAATATCAACAAGCTTTATCAAATGATCTATACAAAAGATAAAAAACCCATGGAGTTTGCTAAGCTCAAAAAAATGAGTGCTTACTTAAATTCCTATTCTCTTCAGGATCGCATTGAGGTGTTAGGTCTGAATCAAGACAGAGCTGATGTGATCATACCAGCTAGTGAGATTTACCTAACGTTAATGCAGTGGGCTCATATTAAACAATTGCTCGTTCCTCGTTTAGGCTTAGTAGATGGAATTATCCAACAATTGATTGAAAAAAATCACACAAAAGAATAGGTCACGAAAAAACATAATGCACCCTATCTCATCAGATATACGTAACCACCTACAGATTTAGCCCCATTTCCAAGGTCAATCTCATAGTAATACGTAGCAACAGGCAAACCAATCCCATGAAAAGCACCGTCCCAAGGATTCTGATATCCTATTGAAGAGTAAAGTAATTTTCCTCGTCTATCAAATATACTGACAGCAGCTTGGGGATAGTTATTTATTCCTCCTATTTCAAACGTATCCTCAACCCCGTCACCATTTGGAGTAAATACATTTGGAACTGTAAAAGGAACAGTAATGGAAACCTCACTAAATGCTGAACATGCTAGTATACCTGCAATTACACTCGTTGCTGTCAGTCTATATTTAATATTTGATTTTGGATGTATCACCGTTGGATTTAAAATAGCGTCATTATCTAAGTAAGTAGAGGGTTCCCATTTAAATACCAAATAATTTCCAGAAGCCGTCGCCTGTAACTTTTCCGAACTATGTTGCAAAATAACCAAATCACTACCTGCACTAACGGATGTGCTTGGGAGCACATCAACAGCTACGAATGCCGGTGGATACTGACAAGCAAGGCCAGGGACTGTAATCGTTAATGTATAAGTTCCACTCATCGTTGTGTCCACATTTTCCATAGACACCATCTGTGCAGTCGAGACAAATCCATTGGGACCTTCCCACAGATACAGGTATGCTGGTCCGCTTACATCAGTAGCTAAATCTAATGAACCACCTACACATACTGGCAAATTAGAAGTAACATTAGGTTCTGATGTACCTGTAATCACATCAATAAACCTCGATTCAGGAAGAGATGAACAACCATTTATTGAAGTGATCGTTAAGGTATAGCTCCCTCGCATAGTCAAATCTGCATTATTTATTGTAACAAGAGGATTTGTTGAATTTAAAACAAAACCATTAGGCCCTGTCCAATGATATATTGCACCAGGAACGGTGTTGGCAGTAATTGTTAACGTGTTTCCTGAGCATACCGGCGAATTAGTATTGATTATTGGTACTGTTGGCGTATCATATATGATCACATCGATAGACTCTGACGCGGACACCCCACCTGTTGTAGCAGTTACCGTGTACGTTCCACTCATCACCGCAGTTGTATTGGGGATTGTTGGATTCTGTAACGTAGAGCTAAACCCACTAGGGCCTTCCCAAAAATAGGTTGTTAAACCTAGACCAGGTGCCACCAATGTAGTGGAAAGGCTCAACGTATTTCCACTACATATCGATGAATTTGAAGTAGTCGATATTGCATTTGTTACTACCACCAATATACTAGTAGAAATAGATTGACAACCACTAGTAGAAGTAGTAACCAGCGTGTAAAGTCCACTATTAGATACAGTTACATTCGGAATTGTTGGATTTTGCACATTTGAGTTCCAGAGGTTTGGACCTGTCCAAGCATATGAAGAAATGTTTGGCATACTCGTTGCAGATAAACTTACCGTACCGTTAACAGGAACTGGTGAGTTGGAAGTGATCGTGGTAGCTGGTGGAATTGAGACCACATGAATGGTCAACGTAGGTGAACAATAGCCCGTTTGCCAAGTATACGTATAAGTACCTGTGACAGGTAACCCACTTATTACTGTACTATTCCTTAGATCACTAGGAGCTTGTACAATTGTAGTAAGACCTGGATTTGAGCCAGATGGAACCCATGTCCCAACACCATCTGCCGAGGTATGTGCCTGACCTGATGTACCGCATACCGTTATTGGATTGAGCCCCTTGATATCATTATCGGCTGTAAATTGAATATCATCTAAAAAATTACCAACACTAGGACCACCTGCAGAACTTAATGACTCAAAACTAAATCGTGTTGTCGTTTGTCCAGCTGGAACAGTATATGTGGTATTATATACACCCCATGTTACATTATTATCAGAAGCATATACGACAGTGGTCGTGGCACCACCTGGGGAACCTGCATAAACCCGGCAAACATCCGTTCCACTTCTACCTCGATGCGCAAAATGAACAGTAAAAACGGTGGGACTAGGGGTGCTGAAATCTTGATAAAGGGTAGATACAACATTTGCATTCAGCTCAATAAACTGGTTCCCATCAAAAGCAATAAGGCCACCAAAACCACTGCTCCACATTTCAATCTGATGATCTGACGCTGTGGTCTTCCATCCTGGCAAATCATTCTCAGACTTGTTAGAATACGAATTTACTGGAATAACTGGCTGCTCAAAACTCGGATTTATTGTTGGGATTATACATGGTGACACCGATTGCCCGAAACACTCAGAAACAATCGCACAGAACAAACAAAGATATATATATATACCTTAGTCATGAATACAAAATTAACCTATAATTAAATATAAGAAAATAAAATCATGAAATCAGATATAAAATACAGCTCTTACCCTTTTATTAGGTATAATTTATTTCGAAAATTTTTGCTTCAATTGTTCCAGCATCGTACCATCTATTGGTAGTGGTTTCTTAGCATTTGGCTTGAATACCTTTTTATGGCTATTTAGCGGGGCTTCTAATGCAACTACATTTTGTCGGGAACGTTCTTTTTTACTCGTCCAATGCACCCAAAGCTTTTCTAAGCAACGTTTCGTATACAAAGGAAAATCACCATTCTGCATCCACGAATAATAACTGGGCTCGACACGAAAAACTTCTTCAACAGATCTTCCTTTATGCTTTCCAAAATTAAAAACTTCGACACCATCTTCATTGTATACAATCCTACCAGCAAAATCAACGGGTTTATTCAAATTCGTAAAAGTATGCAAAGCATCTACATCATTTTGAACGGGTTTCAATTTTTCTCCCTTCTTATCCTCCCATTCTACGTCATGATACCGATCTAATTGGGCGAGTAAAACCTCATAAGTTGCTTTTGTATCTGCCTCGGCCGAGTGCGCATTTTCGATCGTTTTACCACAATAAAACTGATACGCTGCTTTTAAAGTGCGCTGCTCCATCTGATGGAATATATTTTGGACATCTACAAAACGACGATTACTTAAATCAAAATCGATGCCTACACGCAGAAACTCTTCCATGAGCAGTGGAATGTCAAATCGGTTTGAATTATAGCCAGCCAAATCTGAATTAGCAAGAAATTGAGCAATTTCTCCACCCACTTGGCTAAACGTTGGGGCGTGCAAAACATCATCATCGTAAATCCCGTGAATTAAAGAAGCCTCTAAAGGAATGGGAATGCATGGATTAACACGCATGGTTTTAATCTCTTCTGTACCATCTGGCTTAGCCTTTAAAATAGATATTTCGACAATACGATCAGAAGCAACATTTACTCCAGTAGTTTCTAGATCGAAAAAAGCTAAGGGACGTTTAAGATTTAATTTCATAAATAAAATAGGATAGATGTTAACAAAAAATGATGATAGCCAGTAATATTCCAATAATCATGGCGAGATACATAATAATCTACGCAGTGGCAAATGGTTTATATTTTGTCCAAAAAGTATAATTTATTTTTTTTAATCATTTAGAGCCTGTTTAAATTTTATTCAACAATAATTTTATAGCGGATAGTTTGGTCATATATTCTGCAGAA
>CAIOLR010000315.1 GCA_903859135.1 uncultured bacterium
GGGAAATAATAATCCTTGTTTATTAAAAAACCCTTCTCTACATAGTTGTAATTAGAGGAACTGGATGGATAAATGGTCCCGAGAATGTTGTTTACCAGTAAGGTTGCTCCTATATTTTTTAAATACCTGAATGAGGTGGTATAGCTTAAGCGTACATCGTTTATAACAAATGCAGCAATCGTCTTGTCATCGTTCGAAGTGTTATCCCTGTACTGTTTGCTTACGTATTTGTTTAATAAAGCTATTTCTGTCTTTTTAAACGGTTTAAAGGCTAATTCGCTGGCAGCAACCAAGTTTGGTGAGTATGAAATGGCTGTGTTGAAATATGTCTTTTCATCTTTGGTGCCCGGCTTGTCTATAAACTCACTAATTGTGTTTCTGCTTAAAACGGCTGTTGTACCCCAGGTAAGTTTCGGGTGAAGCTGTATTTTTCCCTCCAACTCTAGTCCAATGCGAGAGCTATGAGGTACATTTTGATCTAAAAATTCGCCTAAAACGTTGCTACTCCCATTAGAAATTAGTTGGTCTTTATAAAACATACCAAAAGCGTCCAAGCCCAATGTTAATTTTTCTCTTTTTGTGCTGTAGCCTATTCCAATATTATGTAGGCGTTGACTTAGGGGTTTGCCACCTGCTAGAAAATTGAGGTATTGCTCGCGTCTAGCCTCTAAGTGAGAGATAGATACTGATGTATACAATTTGTCCTGCTTGTTCAAATCGTAGCTGAATCCAACTTTAGGATTGAAAAAATTAAGTTGATCGCCAGGTTGAACTGCTCCTAAGCTACCGTTGTAGCCTGTAAACGTGTAGTTAATTCGACGAAATTGTAAATCAACAAACAAACTGACTTTGCCTAGCTGATAGTTCGTTTGAGCGAAGGCGTTTATAACCATTTTCTCTGCATCATCTTGCGTGTAGCGTTTTGGATTAACAATTGGAAGACCTTGAGTCCATAATATTTCACCAAAATTTGTCCCTTTATATCGGTTGTAATAACCTCCCAATGTAAACTTTAGGGCTGTTGTTGGGGTATAGTTAACAGCATAGTTGGCGCCATAAAAATCAGTATTCAATGAGCGACGACGAACTAAGCTACCTGTTGTAGTGGTTTGGGTAATGTTATAGCTTGAAAAATCTTGATTATTGGGGTTCTCTTCATAATATCCGCGTCCGAAAGAATAGTGTATGGCACTACTGAAAGAAATTTTATTTGAAAAAGAATACGCATACAGTAGTTGATAATGATTTTGGACATAATGATCTGTTTGACCACTGTATGTAAGTGAATTACTGCTTCGGATAGGTTGTAGCTCATTACTCGATACACCGCCCCATGCCCGGGTGGTATTTTCTTCACCCAAAAAGACATTGGCTCTTAGCAAACTCTTGGCACCATAATACGCACCACTGACGAAGCCAGATTGCACGCCTGAATTTCCACTGTTCATATATCCGTCAGAATTTACGTAGCTCAAACGACCATCTACACTGAATTTATTATTGATTAGGCCAGTTCCTCCTTTTAAGCGGGTTCTCCAAGTGTTTAAGGAACCGAATAGGTTACTCAATTCACCATAGGCGGCATCTATACGAGGCGTGTTCTGCACACAGATGAATGCGCCAAAAGACCCTGATCCATTGTCAGCTATACCAACTCCTCGTTGTACCTGGTTGTTGTCGACAGAATAAGCGAAATCAGGTAGCGCGATAAAATAGGCATGCTGATTTTCATGATTATTAAGCGGAATACCATTGATCGTTACCGCATAGGGTATACGGTTAATAACGGCCATATCTGCGCCATCTGCTAGAATATTATTGCGTTCCAATTCAAAATCTAGTTTTGTATCCTTATCAAGGATCAGCTTGTATTCGATTGCTTTGTATCCTAGATAGTTTACTTTGATTGTGTGTGTTCCTGCTTTTAGGTTGTCTAGTTTGTAATCTCCAGAAGCCGTACTTTGTACATATTTGTCTGTTTTTAGAACACCAATACGAACATCACTTAGTGATGTGTTTTTATTTTTATCATTAATCTTTCCACTCACTGAATATTGAGCTGTAGCCAAAACTGGAAATAAGGCTGTTGTGAAAGCAATCAATAAGTTTTTTTTCATAACTGAAAATCTGTTGTTTAATGGCTATGGAGTTATTGTTGTATAAATTTTTACTTTTTAATAATTAAAACTTACCATGGCGCAAAAACTATGTGCCGTCTTTATTGTTTTATCTCCCCACATTGGTATTATATTCACATTCAGTGATCAGAGGATAGATCTGACAGTATGCATAAATGCACTTTGATAGTACCCTAATGCTTTTTTAGCATGTAGTGTTATGCTACATGCTAAAAAAATCTACAAATATA
>CAIOLR010000316.1 GCA_903859135.1 uncultured bacterium
AAAAAAAATATTGTAGCTAAAGTTACCAAAACTGAGTTTCACAAAAACGAGAGTGAAATTGAAAGGTTAAAAAACGAAATAGCAAATATTCAGGATAATCTCTTAAAGTTTACTTTAAACATCGAGGAGCTTTCAAACAAAAAAGTAATTGAACTTAAAACCCGAAAGCACAAACTGCTTGAGGCTCAATCTGTAATTCAAAACAAAATAAAACGTTTGGAACTTAATCTTGGAAATACAAGTATTAAGAGCAAGTATTTTAAAAGGTTGTCGCAGTTCTTTAACAATCCCAACGAGGAGAAAATAAATGAAATTGAAAATTTTCACAACAACATAGCCAAAATTCTGGAACGGGAAATTAGCGCTACTAAAGAAATATTAGAACAAGAGAACAGGGAATTCAACGAACAGATTTTAGTCATTGACGAAGAAATAGATAGCCTACTTGCGAATGTTAAGAGTCCCAAATTCATTGTCGAAAGAATTTACGACCTTACAATTCAAGCAAATAATTTAATAGAGGCTAACAGATTTTACAAGCAAAAGGAAACGGCTATCGAGAAGGCTCGAGAACTCAATTTTAACTTAGATGAAACGATCACTAAAATACTTATTGAAATAGAAACAAAGATTAACGATGAATTAATAAGTATAAATCGGGAAATTCACACCGAAAAAAAGAAAATTCCTAGGATTACGCTTAGAAGAAGAAGCTACAGCTATGACCACTCATCAAATACAGGTACAGGCAAGTCATACGCTGACTTGATTGAATTCGACCTTGCGATTCTTAAGTTGACTGCTTTGCCGCTGCTTATTCATGATTCAGTTTTGTTCAAAAATATTGAGGATAAAGCTATTGATAAAATAATAGAGCAATATGAATTGTTTGAAAAGCAAATATTCATTGCACTTGACGGAATTAACAGATTTTCAGATTATTCGCAAAAATCACTACAAGATAATAGTGTTATCCGTCTGTCAGAATCGAAAAAGCTATTCAATATTGATTGGCGATAGACCATGTGAACTCATCACTAGTCCATGAGCATTTAGTCTTCAAGCTTTCAAGGGTCTAACGTACTAGTCTAAGTCTTCAAATACATGGAGGCATTGAATTCTATTGCCATTTTCACGTTTTCAATTAAAAAAAGTAAATAAATCAATCCGTTCATATGCTATACTCTAGTGCTTTGTTCGGGTAAACAATTCATATACTTCACTCACCTTCGGATACCATCCAAGTGTTTCGCAATATTTTTGACACAGAATTGGACTTTTACTAAAACAACTTATCATCCAGTTTCTCCATATCTTTTCATCAGTCGGATCAAGTTTGTAATATCTATTCCCAATAATCCCATCAAAAACATCCAACATTTCCTCCGCCACAGCAGAAGCCTTGGCATAGTTTGGATTATCATTCATTATTGTATCACCTTCATAAAAGTAAGGTCTAAGTTCAGGGTGTTCAATGAAGGTCTTATCTATTTCAATCGACCAATTTGTCATTTGGTTTGCATAACTAGCATGAATTGTAAATTGGGATTCTCTTACGGTCAGAACAATTGCAACAAAACCAGCTAGAGTGAGAACTAAGTATAAACGTTCATACAGCGAAAGCCTCCAAAACTCAGGTTCTTTATTCACACTTTTAATCATTTTATTATCACCCTTTATGTTCATGTTGAAAAATATTATGCTGTACAAAAATATATTAAAAGTTTCTTATCACATAGTTATACGAATCATTGCATTGTAAAAATAATAATTCGATAGTCATCACACGTTCACACTAGTCCAAGCCTCACGCTTGCTCTTCACACTTACAAGTGTCCCCCCCACTAGTCCAAGCGTCGCGCTTGGTCTTTACACTTGCAAGGGTCTCCCTTGCGAGTAAAATTCCTTATATACCAACGACCTTTTTCCCATCACAGGCCCCTTCCGTCCTATCATAGGCCATATACGTCCTGTCATAGAAGTTCAATTTTGCCATTTCCAGCCTATAACGGATATTTACAAAATGGCATTAGGGTCGCATTTCCTGTTTCTGTTAACTGTTTCTGTTTCCCTGGTTTTCTGGTCACCATTTTTCCGGCAAAACCCGCAATTACTGCGCAATTAATTGACTATCAATTAATTAAACCACTACCGGTTTTTCCGGCACCAGCAGAAACCGGAAGTAAAACGGAAGTTTGCTTCCGGTAGGTTCTATAACGTTCAGTGCTTTGTGAACCTTGTGCTGCCACTGTGAACTTCGTGTTGAGCTATTTCGATATGTATTAGACCAAAAAGGTCTGTGCAATCCGAGAAATCAGATTAACCTCTGCCGACAGACAGGTCTGTGGTTAGAACAAAATTCCCCACTTGGGGCATAAATGGGGTATTCTTATCCACATTTCAGGTGCAATAAACTGATTATCAGCTATTTATAAAAATAGCAACAAATAACTCCGCACCTGGGGAATTTTGGAAAACGGTTCATGAAAATCCTAAAATTCTGCAAATCCTGATCGGGGAACAAATGGGGAGAAAATGGGGTATTCTTATCCACATTTCGGGTGCAATAAACTGATTATCAGCTATTTAGTAAAATGACAACAAATAATTCCGCACCTGGGGAATTTTAGAAAAATGAATCAGTGAAATCCGATTAAAATCCGTGATTCAGACCAGCAACTGCAACAACAAATTTTCTTATTATTACAACATAAATAATGCGCATGTTCACTACATACTTAAATAATGTATTTGCTGCTGCCCACAGAAGCCCGTGGATCACGAAAACAAATGCATATTATCATGCAACTGGCTGGGCTGCATTTCACATTATTATGCCTATATTTTTTACGGAGAAGTTCATTGTCAGAATAACGGGCTTCGACGACAAGCAGCCCAACTTCCTCGTTGGAATTTTGGTAGTAATTTTCTTAATTCTAATACTCTTTTGGTGGTATTACAGAATGCACCGGGTGGTTAGCGCCTTGGCCGCATGGGATGATAAACCCAAACGTGAAAAAGTAAAATGGTCGATTATTTCTGGCGCGGTCCCCTTTCTCTGGATTTTCGCCATTTGGTTAATTGATTAACTCTAAACTAACCATTCCACTTAAAACTCACGACTTTTGACTAACTACTATCTACCATCTACTAACTACTATCTACCCAAGAAAAAGCAACTCATTTTTTGATTAAGTTTGCACCATGAAGAAATCATGGATAAAGTATATCCCGTTGGTGCTGGGGTTCATGCTTTTTGTTGCCTGCAAAAACACAACTACGAAGGAAGATGCCGGCGACAATAACCGTATCCTGACAGAAAACCCTAACCTGAAAGTAATCACCGACCAGATAAAAAATGCGCCAAACGATGCCGGCCTTTACCTGCAAAGGGGCAATGCCCTCCACCGTATGCAGTTGGATACCCTGGCCATGAAAGACTATAAAAAAGCGATTAAATTAGACTCAACCAAAGCAGAATATTACAGTGCCATTGGCGAACTTTTATTTGATAATAAAGATCTAACCGCATCGGTAGAGTGGTTTCAGAAGGCGATCGCTAAGAACCCGGCTGATAGAAGAGCGCACCTTAAAATTGCCAAACTGTTTCTGTATATAAAGGAATACGACAAGGCCTTTGCCGAGCTCAACATTGTGCTGCGCAGCAACGTTTACGACCCCGAAGCCTACTTTCTGAAAGGGATGCTGTACAAAGACATGAAGGATACTGCTAAGTCCATATCCAGCTTCCAGACAGCAGTGCAGGTAGCGCCCGACTATAAAGAAGCCATTATACAACTGGGACTTATGTACAGTGCCAAAAAAGACCCGCTTGCCCTCTCCTACCTCGACAAAGCTTTTCATGCCGATAGTACCGATGTGTTCCCCATCTTTGCCAAGGGAGTTTACCACCAGCAGAATAAGGATTTTGTAGCAGCAAAAGCGGCTTATAAAGAGTGTATTATTCGCAACAATCATTATACCGATGCCTATTTCAATATGGGCTTCATTTATATTGCACAGGATTCATTTGCCAAAGCATTCCGCCAGTTTGATATGGCCACCAAAACGGATCCCACCAACCCCACAGCCTACTACAATCGCGGTGTGTGCAGTGAGTTTCTGGACAGCATAAAAAATGCCGTAGACGACTACAAAATGGCCATCGCCCTAGACACAGGATACAAAAGCCCCAAGGAAGCGCTGAAGCGCCTCCGCGGAAACAAAAACTAAAAAACAAAACCGAAACGATAGAGTTAAACGTCTTAAAGTCCATAGCCATCTGCTACCTCGCGTGAG
>CAIOLR010000317.1 GCA_903859135.1 uncultured bacterium
ACCTCTTTAAGAAATGCTTGCAAAAGATTAATACGAAGAACTACTGCTTTTTCTAAGAAAATGACCAATCACTGGTGTGCTGTTAAGTTGGTTATGGCATCCAGAAATTTAAAGGCATCATACATTTAAAAACACAACCCATTAGTTTATGTTCCATTTACTCCTAAATAAAATATCGACTATGCCTCTTTTAAATCACGTTATTTTAGGAAACAGTATAAGTAATTATTTGTTTTTTTTCGCTATTCTTATTCTCGGATTGGCATTCAAACGGATTTTTTCCAATAGTCTCAGTAAACTCTTTTTTCGGCTCTTTGAAGGAAGTGGAGGTAGCACTAACCCCAACAACGGCTTAGTATTTATTTCCTTATTGCTCCGTCCTATTGAATTGTTGATCATGTCGATTGCATGCTACCTAGCCATCAATCAGCTCAATTATCCCCTAAACGAAGTGTTATTTTCTCGTCAGATTACAAAGAATAATACCTTATCGCACTATGAAGTTACAGTGATCGACATTGTTGATAAGCTGTTCTTATTTTTCCTCATCCTATCTGTTTTCTGGATTATTTTACGAATTATCGATTCTGTTGCTCATGCATTTACCCATAAGTCATCCCTTTCTGAATCAAAAACAGACGACCAAATAGTTCCATTTGTAAAAGAACTTAGCAAAATCACTACGATAATTATTGGTGCATTTACAATCATGGGGATTGTTTTTAATTTAAATGTAGCAACGATCATTGCAGGTTTAGGAGTTGGGGGTATCGCGATCGGTCTTGCAGCTCAAGACACACTTAAAAATCTGCTCGGTTCTTTTACTATTTTCGCAGATAAACCATTTGTTGTTGGCGATAATGTTCGTATTGATAAATATGAGGGCACTATAGAAAAGGTTGGATTTAGAAGCACGCTATTACGCACGATAGATAAAACACTGGTTATTATTCCGAATAATAGAATAATTAATGATTTACTAGAAAACTTGACTTTAAGAAATTTACGCCGAGTAAAGTTTAGTATAGGTCTCCAGTACGACACCCCTTCTGCCAAGATGATAGCGATCTCGAAAGAAGTAGTGGAATTCGTCAATAAACATCATGCCACTAGCAACGATGCCCTCGTAAATTTTGACTCTTTTGGAGAATCATCCTTAGACCTCCAAATTCGCTATTACATTGAAATTGTAGATTACGATGAGTACATGCAAATACGTGAAGAGGTTAATTATAAGATTATGGACATCGTAGCACGTCATGATGCCCACTTTGCTTTTCCTTCACGAACCGTTTATATTGAGCATCCTACTGATAAAGAAAAAGGCTCTCCAAAATAATGGAAAACCTTTTTAATCAGATCTATAATCGATTCGATTAATTGGTAATAGCCTTCGGAGCTTTTTTACAACATGCGCTTTTCTTATTACTACTCTTACCTGCTTTGCCGCACATTTTTTTACACGACTTGCCACACTTCTTTGCGCAAGTAGTTTTGTTTTCTGTTTTAGTAACTTCTGTTTTTGTCTGAGCAAACACCAGATTTACCGCTACAACGAATGTCAATACAGTCAGTATTTTTTTCATTTTAAGATAGTTTTTGGTTTTTAAGATCTTATTTTAGTTCGGCTAAAATAGTAATACCACCCTTTACAACCTCCCCAAGTTTAACTTTAATATCCGTACCTAAGGGTAAAAAAATATCTACACGTGATCCAAATTTTATAAACCCAAATTCTTGTCCTTGCTCCACCTGATCTCCAATCTTAGCATAGCACACGATTCGCCTGGCCAACGCACCTGCAATTTGCCTAACAAGCACCTTTATACCTTTATTATCTTCAATAACAACAGTAGTACGTTCATTTTCGGTAGAAGATTTAGGATGCCAAGCAACCAAAAATTTACCTGGATGATATTTAGAATAGCTAACAGTTCCTGCTACTGGGGTACGATTCACATGCACATTGATAGGTGACATAAAAACAGATACCTGTATACGACGATCTTTTAAATATTCTGTTTCCTCTATTTCCTCTATGACTACCACTTTACCATCGGCTGGACAAATGATGTTTTTATCGTTTGTAAGTACTTGAATGTATGGACTACGAAAAAACTGTAAAACAGTAACAAATAAAGCAAACGAACAGATATAAACAAACCAACGAAGCCACACAAAATCAGGAAAAAAGAATTGAATGAGTGTATTGAGTACAAAAATGAAAAGAATGCAGATAGCGATGGAGGTATATCCTTCCTTATGAATAGTCATAACGTGTTTTATTTTTGAGTACCAGCACATTGAAAGCAAGAAATACTCCCAAATACTGGGGCAAAAATAAGCTATTTAATCAAATTTTTGGCCGACTGATTCTGCAAACATACAAGTATATCAACGCTCATTTATTTGACAATAAATTAATAATTATATTTTTATATTTTACAAAATACAATTATACGTTTAAAAAAATAATTAAAACGTTAATAAAATGAATCAAAAGAAATATTTTATAAAAAAACACATACTCTTCTAGTTATTATCTCAGCATTTTTTATCGCCTCCTGTTCAAAAGCTCCAATCAGAGAGATAACCCCAGAAAGGGTCGATAGCAGCGTAGTTGATATTCCAATTGGCGGATATAAGCCAAATAATCCGAACAAGCATGACCATGTATCTATGCTGGATGATAGCCATTTATTATTGGGAAATCCAGACAAGGCCCAGCCTAACATATTATTTCCCAATAAATACCTGATGGATAAGAAGTATTATGTAGAATCGTACAACAACACAACACATTGCCCTAATTAGATAAGCTGGCATTTGGATTCCACTTCGCTAGGCTCTGTCAAACGAAGAGATAATTTTAAGGCTGACAATAGCCTTCCCAAAACATGGTATGCCATCAATGAAGATAGCTACAAAGGGTCTGATTTTGATCGTGGACACAACTACCCTTCTGGCGACCGAACGAGCTTTGAAGAAGCGAATTCAAGTACATTTCTGATGACGAATATGATCCCACAAGCCCCCGAAAACAACCAACAGACATGGGAACGTCTTGAGGATTACACGCGATCGTTGGTTAGAGATGGCAAAAATGAAGCATATATCATTATGGGTTCGTATGGAAGTGGTGGAACAGGGAGAAATGGTTACCTATCCGCAATTAACACAAATGGTGTCCAAATTAATGTGCCTAGTCATGTTTGGAAAGTTGTTGTTATTATTCCAAATGGGTCAGATGATCTGAATCGCATCAATACCAACACCCGAGTAATAGCAGTGGATACCCCCAATGAAAATTCAATAAATCGAGATTGGAAAATCTATCGCACCTCAGTACATGCAATTGAAATGACTACAGGGTATAATTTATTGACAAACCTACCCCCACCTGTACGTATCACACTTCAGTCGAAGGTGGATAATTTATAGCGTCGGGTATATGCCACGGATAATAAAATAGTGTCCCATTTTATTATCCGTTTCAACTCCTACGACATCTGTAGAGCTCGGTGTGCTCATCTTCAAGAAACCCTGCAATGTCGACCTATTTTATTTTTTTACCTTTATTGCCCCAGCAAGCACTCGCATGAGCCGCCACTCACAAACACTAAACTTAGCAAAGTGCTCTCTTGAGTGCTATTGAAAAACGAACAATAACGAAGAATAATTAACCTGGCTCATTGATCGCTTCATGGCCATGAAAAAGCTTTCTAGATGAATAAAAAAATAACGATCTTACTTATACTATTAATTGGTTTTTCTAAAACTTTTGCACAAATACAATCAAATCCTAAACGAGAATTTCGTGGGGTTTGGGTAGCTACGGTTGCTAATATCGACTGGCCTTCGAAAAAAAATTTTGATACAGAAATCCAAAAGCAAGAATTCATTCAAATGCTGGATACCCATCAAAAAAATGGAATTAATGCCATCCTGTTACAAGTACGGCCTGCTGCAGATGCTTTTTATGCCAAAAGCAGAGAACTCTGGAGTCGATATTTAACAGGCACTCAGGGAAAGTCCCCCTACCCCTATTATGATCCCCTTGAATTTGCGATCAAAGAAGCGCACCAAAGAGGAATCGAGCTACATGCATGGTTTAATCCATACCGAGCCACCTTCGACCTCGTGGATGCAAATATCAGTTCGCAACATATTACCAAACAAAAACCCAATTGGTTTTTTACCTATGGGGGAAAAAAGTTGTTCAACCCAGGAATACCCGAAGTACAATCCTACATTGTCCAAGTAATTATGGATGTGGTTCATAATTATGATATAGATGGCGTTCATTTCGATGATTATTTCTATCCATACCCAGAAAAAAATCAATTTTTGCACGATGAGAAGACGTATAAAAAATATGGGGCTGGTTTCAGTTCAATTGAAGATTGGCGTCGGCATAATGTAGACACCTTGATACATCGTTTATCTGACAGCATACATATTGCAAAAAAGTATCTCAAATTCGGAATAAGTCCTTTTGGCATTTGGCGTAATATTTTTCAAGATCCCAATGGATCTGAAACCAACGGGTTTGATGGCTACAGCAGACTTTATGCAGATGCGCGCAAATGGGTCGAATCGGGTTGGGTGGATTATATTAATCCTCAAATTTATTTTCCATTTTACTACAAGGCTGCAGCTTACGAAAAATTGACAGACTGGTGGAGTAAAAACACCTTCAATAGACATCTTTATATCGGATTGGCAGCATACCGTTCGGAGGAAAAAAAAGGAGGATGGCTAGACCGTCAACAAATCCCAAATCAAATACGTTATCTGAGAAATAATCCACACGTGGAGGGAAGTGTGTTTTTCAGCTCGAAATCATTACTTAATAATTTAGCGGGTGTTGGTGACTCTATACGCGAAAATTTTTATAGATACCCAGCCTTAACGCCAACAATGCCTTGGCTTGATAATATTCCTCCCAATCCACCTCAGAACTTGAGAGTAGAAATAGTGAAAATACATGAAGGGGATAAGATAGATCATTTTATGCCCTTCCTAGAATGGTCGGCCCCTTCAAAAGCGGTTGATAATGAAATGGCTTACGGATACATTATTTATCGCTTTGATGAGGATGCGGAAATCAACACATACGCTCCAAAAAATATTCTGAAAATCTTATTCGATGCATCGCAAGCAAGTTTTTCGGACAACACGGCCCTCCCCCATCGAAAATATAAATATGCGGTCACGGCAATCGATCGATTAAAAAATGAGAGCGCGCCTTCCAATAGTGTGCGTGTTAAAACTTCGTACAAAAAATAGAAACTAGCAGGTGCAAAAAAGCAGCGACTTACTTCCAATAAATACAACGAATACAATCACACGCAGATTAAACTGTGCCAATGCAATTTTTTAATTAAAATGAAAACAATCGCCATTACCATCCTATCTCTCTACACGATATTTAACATCATCAATATCAGCTGGTTTATTTACAGGAAGTTTTATAAAAAAGAAAGTAATCTTTCTTGGATCAAAGATTTGCCGCTCTGGTTTTAGCCATTACATTGATTAAAACACCGTATCCACACCAGCATTCTGATGTTTTGGATAATCCGTCGTATCATGCAATCCCCTACTCTCTTTGCGCATTTTAGCTGATTTAACGACGATATACGCATTTTGAATCACATTTCTGAGTTCGCATAATTTAATGGACAGCTTCGTTTTTTTATAAAAATTTTCGGTTTCTTCATGCAACAAACCGAGCCGACGTCTGGCTCTTTCCAATCTAAAATCAGAACGAACAATACCCACATAATCACTCATTACTTTTTGCGTTTCGCGCAAATTATGCGTCACCAAAATATCTTCGTTAGATAATGCGGTATTGGTTTCATCCCATTCGGGGATGTTTGAAATGTGATCAACTGTTTTTACTAACTCGATGGCATTTTTAAAAATACGGTGCGCAAAAACGGCTGCTTCCAACAAAGAATTAGAAGCTAAACGATTCGCTCCATGTAACCCTGTAGAAGCACACTCTCCACAAGCATACAATCGACGGATGGACGACCTCCCATATTCATCAACCAACACACCACCACACATATAATGAGCTGCCGGGGTTACGGGGATCATATCCTTGGTCATATCGATGCCTATACTTAAACATTTGGCATAAATGTTCGGGAAGTGCGTTAGTATATCCGATTTAGAACGGTGCCGAATATCTAAATAAACAAAATCATCACCCGACTTTTTCATTTCGGCGTCAATCGCACGTGCAACAATATCACGAGGTGCTAAAGATTTGCGTGCATCATAGTGTTGCATAAACTCCTCACCAGTTTTGGTTTTTAAAATACCCCCAAAGCCACGCACTGCCTCCGATATTAAAAAGGAAGGATATTCCCCCGGATTATACAAAGCTGTGGGGTGAAATTGAATAAACTCCATGTTGCGCACTTTTCCTTTGGCGCGGTAAACCATGGCGGTACCATCACCTGTTGCGATTACTGGATTTGTTGTCGCCGAATAAATATGCCCCGCACCACCCGAAGCCAAAACAGTCACTTTGGCACGTATCGTCTCCACCTTGTGCCGAGCTGTATTCAAGGCATAAATACCATAACAAACAATATCACTCGAATTCTTATCAACAAATTCGCCCAGATGATGCTGCGTGATTAGTTCAATGGCAAAAAGATGTGTTCGGATTTCAATATTGGGATTTCGATGAATTTGCTCCAATAAAGCTCTCTCTATTTCAAAACCCGTGATATCCTTATAATGTAGTACACGATGCTCGGAGTGCCCTCCTTCTTTCGCTAAATCGAATAGCCCATCATTAGTTGTATCAAAATTGGTACCGTAACGAATAATTTCTTCTATCCGCTCTGGCCCTTCTTTCACCACTAGTTCCACAATATGTGGATCACACAATCCATCACCGGCAATCAGGGTATCTTCAATATGTTTAGCAAAGGAATCTTCTTTATCCACCACAACAGCTACCCCCCCTTGTGCATATTTGGTATTGGTTTCATCCTCATTTGTTTTGGTAACAATTAATACTTGACCATGCTCCGCTGCTTTCAAAGCAAAACTTAAACCAGCAATACCTGATCCTATCACTAGAAAATCAACCTTATTCATAAAATATGCGCTATAGCTCTTAATTATCCCCCAACAATTGTTAATAACTGCCGCAAAGATGTTCATTTCTCACAAATAGCCGTTAGTCGTTTTTATAAAACAAAATGATGGATAATCGAAATAGCCTTTTTTGAGATTTTTTTGTAAAAGTTTTACGCATACTTAGCCAAGTAATCCACCATTTGTTCTTCACAAAAAATACACCGCATAAAATTTCAAAATATTTTTTCCAAAATAATAAGTTTTGACTATCAGCTTATTAAACTCACAAACTTGTTCACAACATGTTAATAACTCTGGATAAATAAGTATATCAAACAAAAAGCTATTTAGTTAGTCACATAACTCACACCCTAATAAACCATAAATATCTATTTATAGAAGATTTTGTTTTTATTACAACGTGGATAAAGTGGGTACTTTTGGGGGCTTAAAAATGTAGGCGGACTTGTTTTTTGTCGCAATCCATATTTTTCAGATTGCTGAAATTTTTGCGTGTTTTAGAGGCAATGGATATTCGCTTCTTGGCATAGCAAATAAATAATACATCACCTCAGTGAGGGGACTCATGAGTGCCACTAAAAAACAAAAGAATCCAAATTCCGATAAATTGATTTGATACGATGCTGATTTTGAAACTAAGAAAGGAAAAATGAAAATTGTTAAAATAAAACAGCGATTGATACAGCAAAAAATTGGTTGAATGTATGCAAATGAAATGAGTACGAAATACTTCCGTGAATGGTCTTGATAGAGCCTGCACTCGGGAGTCGAAAGACCCTTTCCTATTAACTAATCCATAGAGATGGACAGAAAGAGTTTTGTTCATTTACTACGTGATACCTGAAGAATTACCTGATTTTTTATTATTTTTTTACAAAAATATAATTTAGCTTAATTTTTAAT
>CAIOLR010000318.1 GCA_903859135.1 uncultured bacterium
ATATGTGAAGCTTGAACGATTAAAATTGTGCAGAAAATTAAATCACTTTGCACTCAAAGCCAAAATTTATCTCGCCGCTAATAAAGCTGCTTGGGAAGAAGTACAAAAAATAAATTTTCAACCTACTGCGTAACATCAGTTGACAATTGAATTTGCAATATACACCATGGAACTCAGCAACGATACCTATCTGCAGGATTTTGGCAACCTCGATTTACTTGCTGGTCAAGTAGTCGAAGGATTTATTACTGGACTACACAAAAGCCCCTTTCATGGTTTTTCAGTCGAATTTGCCGAGCATCGTTTGTATAATACAGGCGAATCGGTACGCAACATCGACTGGAAATTATATGGCCGCACCGACAAGTTGTTTGCTAAACGCTTCGAGGAAGAAACCAATTTGCGTTGCCAGCTGGTATTGGATGTGTCTTCATCCATGTATTACCCAAAAAAAGAATTCAATAAACTCCTATTCTCCGTTTACTCAGCTGCTTCGCTGATTTATTTGTTCAAAAAACAAAGAGATGCCTTTGGATTGAGTTATTTTTCTGATCGTGTTGAATTTGCTTCACCAGCCAAATCCACGGTAGCTCATCAAAAATTCGTATTCAACGAACTCGAAAAATTAATGGTGAAGGATGTTTATGGTGAAGGTACCAACTTAGCTTCGGCCTTGCATCAAATTGCCGAGCAAGTGCATAAACGTTCTTTGGTGATCATTTTTAGCGATATGTTGGAAAATGCGATTACAGATGATCAACTCAATGGTATTTTTTCTGCTTTGCAACACCTGAAGCACAACAAGCACGAAGTTATTATCTTCAATGTGTTAGATCATACCAAAGAGCTAAACTTTGATTTCGATAATCGACCTTATCATTTTATTGATATGGAAACAGGGCAAGAACTTAAAATACATCCCAACAGGGTTAAAGAACAATACCTCCAAGCCACACAGCTGTATCGTAAAGAATTGTTATTAAAATGTGCCCAATACGGAATCGATTTAATCGATGCGGATATTAATCTAGGGTATTATCCAGTATTACAAGCTTATTTGATTAAACGTAGCAAGATGGTTTAATGATGGTAATCGAGTAGAAAGCAAGCGAATTAATCGCTTGCTTTCTACTCGATTGTTTTACACATAGAGATGCTGAAGCTACTGACACCATGGTTTTATATTAAATTTCTTTCCTTCAAAACATCTTCAATTGCTTGCTCGATCACATCCAGCTCTTCATGGAGCTGCTCATCCGTGATGACAATGGGTGGTAAAAAGCGAATACAGTTCGTGTACAATCCTGCTCGAATGAGTATCAGGCCATTGGAAACCGATTTTTTAATAACATCCATTGCCAGGTCCATGAAAGGATCTTTGCTTTCTTGATTTTTTACAAACTCCATAAGTTGCATGGCACCGATACCACGCACGTCGCCAATGCAAGAAAATTTGGTTTTCATGGCATATAGAGCCTGTTTAAAAATGAAAAAGGAATAATATTATAGGCCTGAAAAGCGATTGGAAATAGTCTTTTTTGTTGTGACGAAACTTCAAAAAAATGTATCCAACCGATTTATCAGAATCCCAGTGGCAATTTATTAAAAA
>CAIOLR010000319.1 GCA_903859135.1 uncultured bacterium
AACTCGCGACCTATAGCTTGGAAGGCTATCGCTCTACCAACTGAGCTACTTCCGCTTTTAAAATTTACCGACTGTAAACCAAGAGTCTTGCTTTACAAAAAAGCAACTAAGCTCTAGCCAAAGTGGGGGGAGAAGGATTCGAACCTTCGAAACCGAAGTAACGGATTTACAGTCCGTCCCATTTGACCGCTCTGGAATCCCCCCCCTAAAAACAAGGAGCCTCCTATCGGGATCGAACCAATGACCTACTGATTACAAGTCAGTTGCTCTACCAGCTGAGCTAAGGAGGCTTTTGTTAGTCTTTAATTTTATTAAATTATTAAAGAACACCCGCGAAAAATAAACAGTGTAACACACCGTCCTTCCCGAATCGGACTGCAAATCTACAAAAATTTAGAGTTGGACAAAATTTTTTTCAAAAAAAATTTGAACTTGCGAACGAAGTATGTTATTTAATAATACGATTTGTGATTAAGATACTCTTGTTGGCTCCACTTAGGTAAAGAACTGTGGAAGAATTAAAAGAAGAGAGAGAGGTTGACAAAGGGCCCTGCCACTAAAATTTAGTATTACCATAAAAGCATGAAACCATCATGAGTAATCATCCACATATCTTAAAATATGGAGCACTTCTAATGGTTTCATGCCTACCGACACTGTTTAAAGCACAGTACTGGCTCGTCGTGAATCTCCAACCAGGATTTTTGCTTTGTAGTTGCTCATTTGTGACCGAATTTTTTCTTTATGTCGCTCCATCTGCCTGCGCAATGATTCGACCGCCTTATCGGTGGCCTCTTCAAACGACTTACACCGCTCCTTAGCAAACAAATCATTGCCAGGTATGATTAGTTTAATCTCCGTTATCTTGTTTGATTCATCCTCTACATTCTCTAGCTTCAGATACACTTCCCCACTAATAATCTGATCGTAAAACTGATCTAGTTTATTAGCTTTTTTTTGCACAAAGCTTAGCAGCTTTGAATCTGCTGTTAATCGGATTGTTTGTACTCTGATTTTCATGTTTTTAATTGTTTTTTAGTGGCCATGAAACGATCATGAGCCAGATTAATCATTCAATGTTTTAAGCAATTGCAATTCATGATGGGTTCATATGTTATAACTTGTTTTTATTGGCCATGAGGCTATCATGGGCCAGGTTAATCATTCAGCACTTGTGAGCTCAACTCACGACAGTTTCATCTTTCTTATTTTAGGCCTTTGGGTGGGCTTGTTTATACACTAATTTTAATCGTTCGACGGAATTATGGGTATACACTTGGGTGGCTGCAAGACTAGCATGTCCTAACAACTCTTTTATAGCATTCATATCTGCACCACGGTTTAGCAGGGCAGTGGCAAAGGAATGTCTCAACGTATGTGGGCCCTTTTTCTCATTTGTAGACACAAGAGAAAGATATGCTTTGACCACACGATATATAAATTTAGGGTATACCAATTGACCCTTATTGGTAACGATAAGAACCGACGACTTATTATCAAACTGTTGCTGTTTTTTCACTATCACATATTGGCTAATAAGATTCATCAAAGAAAAATTAACAGGGATAACCCGTTCTTTATTGCGCTTACCTAAAACTTTGATAGATTTTTCATATACATCGATATCCATTTCCCTTAGGCTTATCAATTCCGATAATCGTATTCCTGTTCCGTATAGTAGTTCGATAATTAAACGGCTACGTATTCCATCAAAGTCATCATTAAATATATTGTCACCATCTAGGAGCATGTCTATTTTTTCCTCTTCCACAAAAACAGGCAAGCGTTTCGGGATTTTGGGCACTTTAACTTGCATCAAAGGATTTTGCAAAACCAGTTGTTCCCTAAGCAAAAATTTATAAAATGAACGTAAACAGGATATTTTTCGATTAATTGTTTTTGCTTCTACGCCTTTTTCTAGGAGATCAATCATCCATGATCGCACATGGGTGTGACTTATTGCTTGAATATCCAACTCCACTCTTGCAAGGAACTCTAAAAACTGGGAAATATCTTTTTCGTAGGCTGTAACAGTGTGGACTGAGAATTTTTTTTCGAATTGAATATACTTGATGAATCGCTTTATGAACATAAAACTAATGAACTATATTCTGAAGAGGGGTGATGAAAAAACAGTGTAAAACAAAAAAACTATTTGTACTTATCACATCAAGTGAATGTACAAATAGTTTTTTAATGTATGATGTATACCCTGGAATTAAGTCAGTTCTTGATTAAATCCTTGCTTATAAATTGCTTTTTTTACTTGCATTCTACGGGTTACGGACTTCTTTTCGTAGGCCTGACGGCTACGTAGTTCTCTTAGGACACCTGTTTTTTCAAATTTTTTTTTGAAACGTTTTAGTGCTTTATCTAAAGATTCTCCATCTTTTAGAATAATATCGATCATGGCTAAATATACCTCCTCTCAGTAGGAAAGCAAAGTTAAGCAAAAAAGCGATAATCAGAAATATAGAATTACAAGGCAGGTCTTACCGCAGCCTCTCAAGACAAAAGTGTTTGTACTCCAAAAGACCAATCTACTCCTATCCCTCCTGGAAGTACGGCAGCATTATTAACTGATGTTAC
>CAIOLR010000320.1 GCA_903859135.1 uncultured bacterium
AACAGGAGGGCCAGCAATTCCGCCAGCAGCACTACCACTAGTAGCAAAACCACCACTAGCAGCAACACCGCCACCGCCACCGCCATTACCACCACCAACACCCTTGAAAGTGCCAAACCCACCAACAACAGGAAAAGGGCCAGCAGCAGCAGGACAAAATGCGGCTCTTTGATAAATTAAGTGGAAAAGCAAATTGAAATAAGCTAGAAAATAAGGGGATTATAGAAACATATTGTTGGTAGCTAAATGCCCTTAAAAAAAGAGATTTTGAACGAACTTTTAGAAATCCCCGATATTTCAGTTCAAAGGTTTTATATTACGCCGCAGAAAGATTTAGTAATCTGTGCGAAGAGTACCAAAGAAGAAATCCATTGTCACAAATGCGGAAAATTATGCGATAAATACGGGATGGGACAATCGATAAAGATAAGGCATTTACCAATATTTGGGCATCGTACCTATATAGAGATTACCCCGCCAAGGGGTATATGTCATGAATGTAGCAACGGAAGTAAAAAGGTTACCACCAGCCAGAAACTAAGTTGGTGCAGTGACCAATCGAAGGTAACAAAGGCCTATGAGCAGCATTTGTTATTGTCATTAATAAACAGCACGATACAAGATGTTTCGATAAAAGAAGACGTTGGATATACAAAAGTAGTATCCATAATAGACCGATATATAGGGGAGAAAATTGACTGGGGTCAGATAAATCAAATTGGTCTTTTAGGGTTGGATGAAGTGGCTTTAAAAAAGGGTTATAAAGATTACGTTACAATTGTAACCAGCAAAATAGAGGATGATATTAAAATACTTGGGGTGATCAAAGGCCATAATAAGGCAGAAGTTAAGGAGTTTTTAAGAAGTATACCTAACAAGCTGCGTAAGACAATTAAAGGGGTGTGTACCGACATGCATGATGGGTTTGTTTTTGCCGTTAAGGAAGAATTAAGCGATGCGGTGATCATTATTGACAGATTTCATGTCGCCAAAACATATAGGGCATGCTTAAAGACTTATAGAATGCAAGTTCTCAAGCAACTTAAAAAGAAGTTAAGTTCAGAAAAGTACGCAGAATTTAAAGATGCCATACAAATAGTAAAGAATAACAAAAATGGCATTTTAACTGATGAAGAAAAAGCTAAGCTCAGACCGCTATTTAGGATGTCGCCGGGGTTAAAAAAGGCGTTTAGTTTTTGTCGTAAGCTGACCAATATATTTAACAGCCATATTGGTACGAAAAAAGCAGAGCAGCTAATAAGCGAATGGATTTCAGAAGTCGAAAAATCAGAGTTAACATGCTATAATTCATTTATCAAGACTCTTCGCAAATACAAAAAAGAAATTATCAACTATTCTAGAGATAGAAAAAATAGTGGTTTTATGGAGGGTATAAATAACAAAATTAAAGTTATGAAGAGAAGATGTTATGGAATATTTAATCTAAAACACTTCTTTCAGCGGCTTGTTCTAGATGTACAAGGGTATGCGCTTCTAAGCATAAAAACAGGGCTGTAAGGGGAAATGGCTTCCACATAATTTATCAAAGAGCCTATCTTGCCAGTAAGATAAACTTTGCTCCCATAGTGTAGACTTAGATACCGGTGTACCACAGAGATGCTGTATTCTTTCCTGCTTATTCCAGCCCATACCATGTATTTTATGTAATGTA
>CAIOLR010000321.1 GCA_903859135.1 uncultured bacterium
AGTACTGGACAAAGAATGATAGAGTTACATATGTATGACCAAACGGGACTCCAATGATCAGCAATCAAGGTTGCTGCGTGTATGTTCGACTTTTTCTCTCACAAATCGCTTTTCGTTTTCACCTCCAACTCTAAGAAAAAACTTTTCCAATTCTCAAAACAAAGGTAGGTGAAAAGAAATTGATAACTCTCGAAACTGACATATATTATCTTTCGAGGTCGAAAAGAATTGTCAAATAAAGAATTTAAAAGTCTCGAAACCGACAATTTTTTCGAGCATCCATGAAGTATCGATGAGTACCATCGTTTTTTGAAATTTATGAATCAAACATATGGATGCAAAACTGTGTTGCTCCATGAATTTTACAAAATACATGGACGCACGATGAGTACCATCGTGCTCCATTCGTTAAAGTTGAAATCAATGAATAAAACATATGGATGCAACTATGTTGCTCCATAAAATTTTACAAAATACGTGGACGCACGATGAGTACCATCGTGCTCCATTTTGTTAAAGTTGATGTTTGCAAAATGTTTTTGCAAAAATTGAACATATGGATGCACTGTGTTGCTCCATAAATTTCACAAAATATACGGATATGCCGATGAGTACCATCGTGCTCCACTTATTATTCTCTTGCAAAATGTTTTGCATAAATTGAACATATGGATGCACTGTGTTGCTCCATAAAATTTCACAAAATATACGGATATGCCGATGAGTACCATCGTGCTCCACTTATTATTTTCTGAAGATAAAACTTACGAATGCACGATGAGTACCATCGTGCTCCATTCGGTAAAGTTGATGTTTGCAAATGTTTTTGCATTTTGTTGTTGATATATGTTATGCACGATGATACTCATCGTGCTCCATTCGTTGAATTGAAATTCAATTCTAATTATTCATTCTCTATTATTAGATGAATTTTAGTTTAGCCGCAAATGTCATTATGGAAAAAGAAAAAATGAAAGACATTATTTTATCCTATATAAAAGAAAGCGATCCGGATGCAAGGTTAAAGACATTGATAAACCACCCGGATATTGAAGGTTTTTGTACAGTCTCGAATGGTCTCCTAGAGATGTATTACATCATGGGAACTCACGAGATAAACCAAAAAAATAAAATAGTGGCTGTGCAGGATATGATTCCACAAGCTCACTGCTCTTTTGAATCTGATGTGGCGCGTGATTACCCAATGCAGGCCCCGTTCAATACAAGAATCATTTTCAAACATGGCCCGGAGTTAACTGATAAGTTGCTCCATCAAGTACACACAGATTCGTCCACAAACTCGGTACGAAACTTTGAGCGAAATGCAAATGACCCAGTCGTCTATGCAGAAGCTTCCGAAGGAAATAGCGCTGGGCAGATCAATCCAATGATTATTGGCGTACCTTTAGTTTTACCATTGGTCAAAGGACATGGCTTAGTACCAAAATTTGTAAAAGATCCATCCACAAAGGATATGTTGAACAAATACCATCCTATTGCTAAGGATTGGCTAAAAGCGATAACGGTGAACGAGCCGTACAAGTTGTTGAAAGCAGAATTCAAAGCTCTCCCGGGTTTTAAAAAAAACCTTGTGGCACACTGAAGCCGAATTCTCAGATAAAATCAACGTCGCCAAAGATTTGCATTTTAGTGATCAAGTTAGTGATTTTATAAAAAGCGAAATGGAAACTCGTAAAACTGCAAAAAATGACTCACCAACAGGCAAAGTTGAAGAAGGAAATTTGCAAATGCTCGATGAAGAGTTGTACCTCGACATTAAGTCATCAACCACTTCATACAAAGAACCTTCTCCTGTAAAAGAAGCCAAGGAAAAATTTGCAGATTTAAAAGCAGTTCTCTGCGTATTGTACGCAATCCTTACGATAAACAGTAACAATGAAGTAACAAAGGTGACCCCGGCAACATTAAACCCAGTTTTCGAGTCGACATTACGAAAATTTTCTGATAGATCAGAGCTTTTTACAAAATTCTCGCGACTCCAAAATGAAGCCACTCAAGCCGACACTTTAAACGCAAATGACTCTTACCTGCAGAGGTTTATACATCCTACTTTCCAACCAAACAAAGCGCTATTCACCGCATTCGTTTTGGGAAATATATCATGGCATGGCTTAAATCAACAAGTAAACTGTCAAAACTTGTTTTTCCATGCGGTAGAAGTGTCATTATTGGCTTTTGGCAAACAAGACACTACCTGTGATGAGTTTAAAAAACGAAAGAGAGAAGACATGGAGGCAGAGGCTGATGTCAGAATTGAGCAATCAAAAGAAAAAAGTGCTAGAGTGCCAAATAAAATACCAACAACTACAATTGTTGATACTTGTGCGAACGACATCTTGCACGCTGTCGCTAATTTTATCGCATTCTCTCAAGTGTTTGTACCGATTGTCTGGAAACATGACACCAAAAATCCGACCATCATAAACATGATGTTCGAGCTAGCAAACCTTGTTTCAAATCC
Source organism: uncultured bacterium (assembly GCA_903859135.1). Lineage (GTDB taxonomy): Bacteria > Bacteroidota > Bacteroidia > Sphingobacteriales > Sphingobacteriaceae > Daejeonella. The sequence goes on from CAIOLR010000321.1 coordinate 2,483, forward strand.
ACTTACGCAAGCATTTCTAGAAAGAACCAAAACTGAAAAAGTTTTCGTGTTCCATTCAATTTTCTTATACTTCAATGACTTACTTGCCCATTTCAGCTACGTCATTAGAGCGACAAGGGCCATTGATGTCTACCAAGACAACGAAGAGATAAAAGGTTCTTGGTATCAAAATGCTTGCAATCATTTTGCTAATGCGCACAGAGATATCCAAAATCTTGCGAATGCAGTAGGCTACAACGGAAATTTTCTTTCGGAACCGATGTCCTACACGATATTTGGATCTGGAAAAAAAACAGATTCAAATCCATCAAATGGAAACAAAAATGTAAATCAAGGAAAAGGGAAAAAACCCGTTTCCGGTTCAGACAACAGTACCAAAGGATGGCTGAGTCTAAAAGAAAATGTCGATCGAACTGAATCTAAAACCTTTACTTTCCCACCTGGAGTGCGAAAGTTTTGCCTTTATTTTGCATTTTTAGGCTTTGAATGCCGTCACAAAAATTGTAACTATCCTCATCTTGTCTTTCCAAGAGACTTTAAAGAAACTGAAAAAAATGCATTATCAGAATATCTGAAAGAACACGAAAAGTTTCAACTTGCAAACTTTGATATTAAACCCGTAACCAACTCAAATCAAACTCCGATCAAAACAAACGAAATAGCTCACCCAAAAACGTTCGGTGAACATCTGCGAAAAGCAGCAAAAATACAAAACAACGGTAAGATAACAAATATTTCAAACCAATATTCCCCAAAATACCCTTCTACAGCCGAGTTGATAAAAACCACCAAGTTTGGCAAACCCAATGCAAGATACTCGTTTACACGCGAAGCCAGTTTCGACGATATACTGATCATCCTTATAAAATCAGGCATGCTTGATGTCGAAGGATCTGATATACTTTTTGAAGTCCATCCTTTATACAGACAACTTTTCAAGTTATACACAACCACAAAAAACCTGGATTTTTCTGGCTTGAAAACCGGCGAAAACGATAGCATAAAGTTGCGGACTGCAATGGCTTTTCACTATGATCTGCATCTACCATCAATGATACGATATTTAAACGGGCATTATTTGAAACAAAAGCTCGATGTGGATCACATTATTGACACCTTACAAAAAATCAAGTGCCCAACGATGATATTGCAGGATATTCAAAGAGTGCTCACTGATGGAGCCCCTTATCGTTTGAACTACCATTCGTCACGAGAAAACTTTCTAGAATTCTATAATTACGGAAACCATCCTACGATATCGCAGAATGACGACGCAGTGATGAAAGCAATAAGCAAAGAAGAGAAATACAAATATGCTTTTACTCTACCAGGTACCTTGACAAGGTTTATACCAAATATCCACGTAACTCCACAAAGCATCCTTCAGAAAAAGGGCAAAAAGGATAGGCTGATATTCGATGGTAGTTTTCAACCGACGCCTTTTAGTAGACCGGTTAATGCCATGCACAATAACAAAGAAGAGCCAGAACTTGTCTTTGGATCTGCCTTTCAGCGGCACATCAAACAAGTTTACAATAAAAGAATCACTTATCCAACAGAGACACTGTATCAATTTGCAGATGATGTAACAGCTGCTTTTAGGCAGCCAAAATATCACCCTGATATTGTCGGAGCATTTTGCAGCCGGATGTCAAACGTATTACTCATATCCGTTGGCCAAACTTTCGGTTCCATAACAAGTCCTCAAAACTACGAACCATTGGCAAGAGCCCGAGCTTTTTTAGCCCAACATCTATCGCATGATGGATCTATCCATCTTGTCAAAAAATACAAATCCTATCTTGATAAAGTTCAGTGGGACCAGCGTAAGGACTTAAACCATATACCAAGAGCCATACCAAAAAAGGACAAGTTAAATCCCGGAGTACTGGATATCAACAACAACGTGAAAAATACTGAACACAACCCGTTTGTCGACGACACATTAATAGTTGAAATCTTACCAAAAATGAAGATAGCCATGGCAGCCAGTCTAGACTCGTGTTTCACTATATTTGGAGACTCTGAATCGACCATTCGTTGCTCCATTAGTGAAGAAAAGTATGAATCCATGGTCTGTTCTCCTATCAACAGCCTCCTGGGTTTAGAGATTGACACTCATCGTTTAACAGTGGCCATAACAAAAGAAAAAATCCATGTCATGAACCAAAAAGTTAGAGCCTTTCATAAAAATCGGAAACGATTCCTAATAAAGGAGGGAGTCGAGTTGCTAGGCACCCTAGAGTTCGCTGCTTGCTACTCCCCTTGGTTCCGCCATTTATTCATCAGTCTAAGGCAGTCAATAAACGTCTCTTTGAGCCAAGCTCAAAATGCAGTCAAAAACAGCGAGTACTTCGTGAAAATGGTACACCAAATGAGCCTATTCGCGGAGCATGACATCGATCGGAAGAATCAATATCTCCGATACGTTGACAAGGCGCTTGCAAAAAAAGCTTACAGCAGCAAAGTAAACGTCAACATCACTCGTGCGATGCGAAACGATTTTGACATCATCCACGAAATCACCACAGAAGAAAATTTTCATCTATGGAGAACACCAATAGCACATTTGATTGAACGCGTCCCAGATTTTACATCCTTTGGTGACAGTTGCTTAGAAGGAGCCGGTGGTTTTTCCACTGAATTAAACTTCTGGTGGTACATGTCATGGCCAGAAGAGGTAAAAAAAATTAGCAAACAAGCATTGATTATCAAGTGCGATAAAGAACAAAACATATCAATAAATCTACTGGAGTTTGCTGCGATCATCATAAATTACGCAGCCGCAACAGAGGCGCTAAAAGAAAATCCACGTCTTTGTGATCATTCGCATCCGACCCTTTTAAACTGGGCAGACAATAGGTCTGCGGACAGCTGGACTAGAAAAAGTGCTGCGTCGTCAAATCTGATTGGAAAAGGCTTGGCCCAAATTATGTGTGGACTTCAACTTGGCAATCGACTAGGATTGCACTCGAACTATATCCCGGGCAGTGACAATATTATCAGTGACCGGATCTCACGTTTTTCTTCTTCTTTACCAATCGACCTACAGTTTTTTCAGTTAAAACAGAAATTTACAGCAATCAAGCATTGCAAGCGTTTTCATCTGAGTCGAGAATTTTACTCATGCCTTATTGGAACGCTATTGTCTCAGCAAGGGCCCACGTTTCAGTCGACAAAAGAATTCGGACACTTTTAAGTCGACAACAATTTTTTAAAGCGTTTATGAAATCCATCAAGCTGCAAGATGATTTATTCCTTGTCGGATATTCAAAAGAGAATAAAAACATAGTCATGGCATCCTTCGCTGCTCACTTAGCTATGGGAAATACCATCCTTTGCAAAGCCATCAGATCAAAGACTATCGAGCAATATCTTCTTGCTGTTATATCCCTTTATAGGACACATGGATACGAAAACCCCATGTTAGATTCCAGCACCAAACGCTCTTCCCTAATAAATGACATTATACTAGAACAAAAAAGATGGGAAGAAAAGCCAAATCGGCGAGAGCCTTTGACCTGGCCTATGATAGAGTATATCCAAAAGTCAAATACTAGGAACTCTACACACAAATCAAGCCTACAAAACGCTATATTAGATTGGTTCATAATTGGTATGTATACCGGACAAAGATTGAGTGAATGGGCCCAAGAAAAAGGAAAGATTTTAGCAAAAAACAGAGATGGGAGACCAACAGCCTTCATCCCTTCTGATATAAACTTCCTTGATAAAAGAGGCGCTTTTATCGACGACCCTCTTAGAGACACAAATAACATATACTCAGTTAACGTGCAGTGGCGCAGTCAAAAAAATGGAGTGAATGGAGAAATAATCACGTTCTCAAGAAATAAAAACAACAGCAGATGTCCTGTGTTGGCTTTTTTAAGGGTTATTCAACGATCCTCAGATCTTCTAAAATCGAAAGCAAAAAGTTCCCCATTATCAGTGTACAAAAATGAAAACTGTGAAGTCAAATATATCAGGGATACAGATATCGAATTCTATTTGCGATTGGCAGCCAAAAATGTGTACAATATTCACAAACTCGATCATCTGAAGAAGTGGAGCGCCCACTCAATACGTGTTGGTGCCTGTGTAGCGCTGCATGAACAAGGGTTCAGCGGAATAGACATCAGACATAGATTAAGGTGGCGATCCGACACCTTTTTAGATTACCTGAGAAATACGATTAAGCTAGCGGAAAAACACTCCGCAGCCCATGAGAACGAAGTGTGACATAAAATACAAGGAATATTTTTTTCTTTTTTTCTTTTTTTCTCGCTCCCTGTTGTTAGTGGGATTGCCGATCTTCATCAGTAGTTCTGAGTTCTGCTTCCCGTACCCTTGAGAGTACGCCTTGTGACAAATACACTTATGTATTCTGTCACGCAGACCTCGCTCGAGTTATGGGTGGCTTACTTTGGCTAAGTAGCTCTTTATTCTTCACCAGTACGACATGTAAAGTTCAGTCGCACCTAGCTTCAATAGCATAATCTAAATTGCGTCTGGTTTTTTACATCTCGTACTTCTTGCATCCTCTTCCGTAAGTACTTAGTACCAAAGAAATACCCTCTACCTCCCCGATCGGCACCCCACCTTACACAGGGATCAAGGCGCGACGTGTGGATCCTTACAGGATGCTCACAGGTAGACTTGA
>CAIOLR010000322.1 GCA_903859135.1 uncultured bacterium
AGACCTCAAAGGAAAGTCCTTGAGAAGAGCAAAATAACCCTAAATTTGTTCCCACTTGTACACCTTCAAAGTGGCTCAATTTGTCCAGATTCACTGGCTCACTTTACTCCATATTTTTCAATTCAAATCCAAAACAAAAAACAAGCTTTAAAACATGCATAAACAATGGATTAATGGGCAATGGTGTGATGCGGTTGCTGGCACCACCTGGGAATTAATAAATCCTGCCACAGAAAAAATCATACAATCGGTACCCTACGGTGATGAAAAAGACCTTCACCTAGCCACAGATGCCGCAAGCAAAGCCTTTGCCAATTGGAAAAACCAAACGCCCTATTTCAGAGCCGATTACTTAAAAAAAGTAGCGGAGATCATTCGTGCAAACGCACCCTTATTTGCCAGCGAAACCATCCTAGAAACAGGCAAACCGCGCAATGAAGCAGAAGGCGAGTGGCAGGCAACAGCCAATCTCTTTGAATGGTATGCAGAGGAGGGCAAACGAAGCTATGGACGCGTCATTCCAAGCAACAGAACAGACAAACGATCGCAAGTCATTTATCAAGCACTGGGAGTTGTCGGCGTAATAACCGCTTGGAATTTCCCAGCTCACAATCCTTCCCGAGCTGTCGCTGCGGCCTTGGCGGCGGGCTGCACGGTTGTTTTAAAAGGTTCGGAATATACGCCGCTGAGTTCTTTCAACCTAGCCAAAGCTTTTTCGCTGTCGGGCATCCCTGCTGGAGTGGTTAATGTCATCAATGGCGATGCCCCCGCTATTGGAACCGCCATGTTGCAACACCCAGCTATTAAAAAAATAAGTTTCACGGGAAGCACACGCGTAGGCGAGTTTTTGATGAATGGTGCCGCACAAACACATACCAAACTTTCGCTCGAATTGGGAGGAAATGCACCTGTCATTATTGATGAGACGGTAGCAGTCGAACATATTGCCAAAATAGCTGTCACAGCAAAACTCCGAAACTGCGGACAGGTTTGTGTAGCTCCTCAACGGTTTTATGTACACGAATCTATCCTTAATCTATTTTTATCCAACGTAAAAAAAACCTTAGAAGCCATCCCGATAGGTGAAAATACGGGTGATAAGATATTGCTGGGCCCACTAATCAATAAAAAACAACAAAATCGCGTGCAACATATCATTGATCGGGCCCAAAAAGAAGGTGCCAGCATTCTCTGTGGAGGCAAGGCAGCAGACAAGGGTTTCTTCATCCATCCTACCCTCATTCATGCCAAGCAGAATATGAGTTTTATCCAAGAAGAATTTTTTGGTCCCGTAATGTGTGTGATCGGATACGACACCAAAGAGCAGGCCATCCAATGGGCGAATGAAACTCCGTATGGCTTGGCTTCTTATGCATTTACCAATAATCTTCAAGATGCGTACTTCTATGCCGAAAATCTAACATTTGGAATGGTTGGCATCAACGAATGGATGCCGCATGGAACCGAGCTACCATTTGGAGGATGGAAACAAAGCGGTATCGGGCACGAATTGGGAGCAGAAGGCTTGAAAGAGTATTTGGAATTGAAGTTGATTAGTGTTGGAGGAATACACGTCTGAACTATGATTCATATGATTTTGAATGGTTGATATGATTTTTCACAATTGGTACGTAGTTTAGCAAAGCGTCTTTACGCACAGACAAGCTACCCTAAGCTGCACCCTGAGCTTGTCGAAGGGATGATACAGATTTGGAAGGGGTGATACAGATTGATCACCTCCCTAATTCAATCTCCCACTAACCAAATAATGGTTATCCCCAATCAGAATCACATGCTGCTTTTTATCGATAGAATAGATCGAATCAGGCACATAGCGTAAATGTTCGCGTGATTGATACAAAAGATTATGTGTTTTATTAATAATATCGATCTGTGTCGGTTTCCCAGCTATATCTTTTTTGATCACGATACTTCGAGTACGTAAGTTGCTATCCAGCGCACGATAGCTGATACGACCACTATCTTCCACCACGCGATAACTATCCCTCCACGCGGGCTTGTTAATATCCGATTCGGTGAACATATTGAGCTCATTTTTCCAATCCTGAATGAAACTGTTTTTTCTCTCGAAACTTCCATTGTGTGAAACCGACTTATCAACATGCTGCTTTGCTTTTGCCAAACGAATCGATTCCTGTTCAAAAAAATACTTCAGACTAAAAAAATGCATGGATTGCTTTTCCGCCGTGGTATGGCACGATGCTAAAACGAATGCACAACAAGCAACCATTAGAAATCTCATATTTACACCAATATATTCCCCGTCATTGCCTTCGGAATAGGGATATTCATTAAAGTCAAAAGCGTGGGTGCTACATCACCTAATTTACCGTCGCGTATTTGTTTGTAATCTTTGTCCACCAAAATACAGGGGACTAAGTTAGTCGTATGTGCCGTATTAGGCGAATGGTCTTCATTAATCATATAATCCGCATTACCATGATCGGCGAGAATGATGAATGAATACCCATTGGCTATACCACACTCCACCACCTTTTTCAAACAAGAATCAACCATTTCAACAGCTTGCACCACAGCCGAAAAAACACCCGTATGACCCACCATATCTGGATTGGCAAAGTTGAGACAGACAAAATCAGGCCAAGCTGCCGACAATTCTTTGCAAATGGCATCGGTGATCCCCTGAGCACTCATCTCGGGCTGCAAATCATAGGTGGCCACTTTAGGTGAAGGAATCATAATCCGCTTTTCATCCGCAAACTCCTTCTCTCGACCTCCCGAAAAGAAAAAAGTCACATGTGGATATTTCTCCGTCTCGGCAATCCGAATTTGGTTTTTACGATGGCGTTCCAATACTTCGCCCAAGGTCTCAGTTAAGTCTTCCTTATTAAAAATGACCTGTACATTTTTGAATGTATCATCATAATTCGTCATGGTGATATAGTTCAAGTGCAACGGTTTCATCTCATATTCAGGAAAAGATTTTTGAGTTAAAGCAATCGTAATTTCGCGTCCGCGATCGGTACGAAAATTGAAGCAAATAACCACATCGCCCTCTTGAATAGTGGCAACTGGTTTACCAGATTCATCTGTTTTGATAATTGGATCCACAAATTCATCCGTAATACCTTCTTGGTAGGATGCCTGTATTGATTCTGCCATATTGGAGCTCGATTTGCCAGTACCGTGAACCAGTAAGTCGTATGCTTTTTTTACACGCTCCCACCGATTATCACGGTCCATGCCATAATATCTGCCCACGACAGAAGCAATCGTTCCATTAGAATGCGCAAGATGATTTTCCAACTGATTGATAAAGCCCACACCCGAATTGGGATCTGTATCCCGGCCATCTAAAAAAGCATGAATAAAAATATCCTTAAAATTATTGGCCTTGGCAGCATCACATAATCCATTTACATGATCTATATGCGAGTGTACACCACCATCAGAAAGCAAGCCTATCAAATGTATTTTCTTCGCATTCGCTTTGGCATAGTCGAAAGCCGCTTTCAAAACGGGGTTCGTGTCAAACTCATGATCTTTCACGGCCTTATTAATCCGCCCAAGTTCCTGATACACCACACGCCCAGCACCTAAATTGATATGCCCCACCTCTGAATTACCCATTTGCCCATCAGGTAAACCCACGGCTTCACCCGATGCTTGTAGTTTTGAATGCGGGTAGGTAGCTATCAATTGGTCAAAAAATGGGGTTTCTGCCTGACTAATCGCATCCGATTGATCTTGTTTCCCACAACCCCATCCATCCAAAATGAGTAATACTGCTTTTTTATCTTTCATGTACATTGCTACGTTCTTTAACAGGCGTGAATTTATCAGGGGCCCAATTTATTCAAGATCGAAGGACCACTCATACTAATTTCTAGATGCAAATATACCTTGCCAAGTCCAGTAGATAAATTAAAAAACAATTAGATTCACAAAAAATCAGTAACTTTAGTATAAGCATTTAGTAGATAGTGCCACGTATTTAGAAAACAGAAGCTTTTCAATTTTGTTTTATTCATTTTTGAAGATTTAAAACAACATGAATACTCAATACTCTATTCTAATTATCAGGTACTAACTACTTACACATTAAAATCATAGACAGCAGTAAGAAAGCGAGGGGATTATGAATGCAAACGAACAAACAATTATTGTTGACAAACATCCTTCTTACCCGAAAAAAAGGATGAGAGTAACGAAAATCAGGTCACTAGTAACCATTGGAGCCTTCATCCTTTTCCCACTATTATCAAAAGGATATCCACAAGGAGGAGACGACTTAGTCAGTGAGATCCTATCCCATTTAAAATCATCCAATAGTAAAGAGCTTTCTAAATACTTTGCCGCTACTGTAGAAGTAGCCATCTCACCTAATGCAACAGTATGCTCAAAAAAACAGGCGGAACATATTTTGAGTGATTTTTTTTCCAAACACCAAGTTTCCTCTTTAAAGGTCATCCACAAAATAGATTCAAAATCGGAGTACAAATTGATTGTGGTGCTAATAAATACCAATAATGGCTCGTTTCGTACAACCATTACTATGAAAAATAGTAATAACCGATTTTTAATTACAGAAATACAAATTGAAAACAACAAGGATACTTCCCCTTAAAAACTAAAAGTATTCCTACTTTTGTGGTCCTTAATTATGACCTTAAATAAAGAATTACTCCAGCCATTTATCCAACAAAGCTTGCTAGAAGATATCGGCGAGGGCGATCACACTTCGATTTCCACAATCCCCAAGGGCACAAAGGGCGTTGCAAGACTCCTGATCAAAGATGATGGCATATTAGCTGGAAGTGCTGTTGCTGTGGAGATCTTCAAAACGGTTGATCCGAATCTAATTGTTGAGCATCTCATCAAAGATGGAACAGCTGTGCACAAAGGCGATATCGTGTTTTATGTACGAGGCAGTGTTCACGCTATTTTAGTAGCCGAGCGCTTAGTATTGAATACGATGCAACGCATGAGTGGTATAGCCACAACCACATCGCGGGTTGTCGATTTGCTAAAAGGCACAGGTACCCAAGTGTTAGATACACGCAAAACCACACCAGGTATGCGATATCTCGAAAAAATGGCCGTTAAAACAGGTGGCGGAGTCAATCACCGATTTGGTCTTTATGACACCATTCTCATCAAAGACAATCACATCGATTACGCTGGAGGAATTGCCCAAGCAATCCAAGCAGCTCATCGTTACTTACAAGAGCAAGGCTTACACATCCCCATCGTGATCGAAGTACGTAACCTCATAGAATTAAATGAAGTAATTGCCACAGCAGGAATCGACCGAATATTACTTGATAACTTTAATTATGATCAACTGAAAGAAGCTGTCATGCTGATCAATGGAAAATTTATAACAGAAGCCTCAGGTAATATCACACCAGAAAATGTGTTAAAACATGCTGAATGTGGTGTGAACTACGTTTCCATGGGTGCCCTTACCCATTCGGTAAGAAGTTTAGACATGAGTTTAAAAGCAATCAAACACTAATTTTGACAACATGATCACCTTTTTGGCCTATCGTTTTTAGTACATATTGTTTTCCAATGATTTCATTATTCTCCATATCGGCATTACTAGTAGCGTATCTTTTTGGATCGATCCCAACGGCTGTATGGATAGGGGAAGCTTTTTATGGAGTTGATGTTCGCGAATATGGCAGTGGAAATGCAGGAGCCACCAATACGTTTCGAGTTTTAGGTACCAAAGCTGGCATTGCAGTGATGATTTTGGACATCTTGAAGGGCTTCACAGCGACCAGCCTGGCTTATTTTATAGGTCTATCGGTTACAGGTCCACAAAGTTCCACTCAATTTGTTAATTACCAATTAGCCCTCGGTATTGTGGCTGTGATGGGTCATTTGTTCCCCATATTTGCCGGTTTTAGAGGAGGTAAAGGGATTGCCACCTTGTTCGGAATGATCCTCGCCGTGCATCCTGGAGCTGCACTCGTTTGTGTTCTGGTTTTTGTTCCCATATTGCTCTTAACCCAATATGTATCTTTGAGTTCCATCGTATCTGGTTTTACATTTCCACTGAGTATGATCTTTATTTTTCACTCTCCCATACGCTCAGTGGTACTTTATGGCATGTGTATTTGCATATTAATTTTGGTTACTCATCAAAAAAATATCGAACGATTATTGAGGGGTAAAGAATCTAAAGTGGATATTTTCCAAAGAAAGAAACAGAATTAAATCATTTTATAATACGAATCAAAATCTTATTTTTCATTAA
>CAIOLR010000323.1 GCA_903859135.1 uncultured bacterium
AGGTTTTGTGATCACAGGTGTGCCAGTAAGTATAGACTTTGGAACAAACGAACTGAGCAAGACCTTCACGGTACAAGCTGTAGATGGCAACCATGCTGCTGGTAGCTCACAAGACTTTTCGATAGGAAAGCTATTGGGTGAGACGGGTTATGTTGTTACCCCAGCAATTTTAAAAGTTCTCGCCTACAACGCCATCACCCTCACAGCAAGCAATGGCACCGCATCAGGGTCCAATATATCCGTGATAGAAGGCAAAAGTGTGAGCATTACTTTAGCATCCTTTAGGCAAATTACTACTGCGGATGGGGATGTAGGCTTTAACATTACTCGTGATCCTGTTAAGTCGACGAACAATACAACCTTGATCACACCGATGACGCTTACTATTGGTACCAATGGTACATCCTCTAGGCCGCAGAAAATAAGTCTTTCAAATACGGTAGGTCAGGATGAGATACTGATAGTTCAAGCCACTGATACCAAAAGTATGTATAGGGTGAGTCCGATTACGATTACTATTTATGCGTACCCTGTAGTGCTTGTTAGTGGGCCAATAACTACGTGTAATGGAGCTTCGGCAGATTTGAAGTCGGTGATTACTAACTATAATTCCAGTGTGTATTCATATGCCTATTACAGTGATAATACAAGGCTGTCTAGCAGCATGGTGACCAAATCAGGCACATATGGTGTTTCTGCTACGAATATAAGGAGTGGACTTAGTAGTAAAGTACGGGTTAACATACAGGTGAGCGTTAGTCCTGCAATTACGGTTTCATTAAGTTCTTCTATTGCTTATATCTGTGGTCAGGGCAATAGTATTGACTTGAATACCTATATTAAAAATAGAAGCCTTAGCCTGATTTATTCTTTCCAAGATAAAAGTGGAATTTCGATTGCTGGTATTAATGAAGTATATATGGTGAGTGAAGATGGTAGTTACAAAGTGATTGCTACAGATCCAACGACAGGTTGTACAGGAAGTGCAATATTGAAAGTAGCCATCGGTCCAGTTCCGACGGTTTCAGTACGATCACAAATTAAGTACTATCCTCCGATTGCAGTAGACTTAACACATTCATCGGTAATCACGAGTAGCACGAATGTAGATCATTATAATTACTTCGGAAGTGATCAAGTTACGAAACTGCAAAATCCAGAGAGCATAACAAGTGTAGGCATCTATTACATAGAAGGAGTTAGTGCTCAAGGGTGTAAATCAGCTATGCAGGCTGTGACGGTTACTCTAGGAGGTGATTTGTCATTTGTGATGACTGCAAGTTCGCCGAAGTTGGAAGAGGGTAAGAGTGAACTTATCACGATTAGTTTAGTAAGTTCCGATGGAAGTACTCCTGATTTAACAAGAGATTTAAGTTTTGAGTTAGGAATAGGTTTGGGTAGTGTTGCCGATACGAGCGATGAAAGTATTTCAAGTCCAGTGACGCTTTTACCTGGGCGTAACAGTGTTTCAGTTACCTTGTATGCCTTGTCAGATCAAGTATTGGAGCGAGATGAGCTTTTAGTTCTGGATGCGAGTAATAATTTCTTTTCAAGAACAGCCAGTGCTTCTGTAACGATACTGGATATTACGTCCACGGATCCTGAGAAGAAGGTTATCACGATTGGAGATGGTACGATTTATTACAGCGATTCCATTACGATAACAGCTAGCCTTCCCGAAGGTGTGACTACAGCTGTTCCCATTACCCTGACGCTGATTAAGGGCGTTGGTAGCCGTCTAGATAATGTGCCTGATCCTACATTTCCAAAGTTCGTAACTATTTTGCCAGGAAATAATTCGGTAGCATTCCAAGTAAGTGGCTCTAGCACGAGTGATATACCCGCCAAATTGATTTTGGCTGGAGAAGCGAGTACTACGCTAACCGATATGACAGTTAAGCCAGGTACGATTATGATTTATAATAAGCGTATTATCGAGTTTATGTCAGTTTCAGCTAATGGAGATGATATTCATGACTACTCAAGTATTGGGAATATTGAAAAATACCCGAATAATGAGGTTGATATTGTCGATCGCTGGGGAGTTTTAGTATGGCGAGGTAAGAGCTATAACAATCAGGATATAGCTTTTAAAGGACGATCAAATCAGGGCAATGCATATGATCTACCCGATGGTACCTATTATTATGTGATCCGTTTTTATGATGAAAGGGGAGAGCTAAATATAGTGAAGGGATCATTGCAACTCAAGAGAGGACCCGCTAATCCTTAAGTAGATTATTAGGTAAGCGTATCTAAATTTGAAAGCGATTATTGCTTTTTTTAGCAATGATCGCGTTCTTTATTTTTTCGGTGATGCAGATTTTTTCGTGCTTTCATTTGTGTTTTTATGGCACTCAAGAGTCACTTTGCTAAAGTTTCTTTGTTTGATTTTGTTTTTTTAATGGCACCTCAGGGGATCGCTTTGCTTAAAAGGCTTACTATTGTTTATTTTTTTTGTTTGTGTTCGTTTCTTCATTTTTATCTGCTCTTTAATAGCGCTCAAGTGTGTGATACGCTCGTTTTATTCGGTGTTCAAGAAACCTGTTTCGCTTTTTGTTATACACCCTTTTTTAACGAACAAATTGTTTTCAATATCCCATCTGATGATGATAGGGGGAGGTCTTCTTTCAGGGCTTTTTTTATTTTTTGATTGCTGACGACGTAGTTCTCTGTTAATTTTTGCAGTCGTTCTGTGTTTAGTGGTAGTCCGAGGACGTCTCCAATACTACTGATACCGGCGATAATCCCTTTTGGGATTCGCCATAATAGGGGTTTAAAATTCAGTGCTTTTGCAATAAGCTCGATCACTTGATTCGTACTCAATGGGAGGTCATCAGCAACTTGATAAGTACCTGAAGGAATATCCCTCCTTTCGATTAATGCTTTAATCACAAAACATAAATTATCAATCGAAAGGAAGGATCGTTGGTTATCAAAGGCTGCTAATGGCCATGGGATTTTTTTGGAGATGGTGGTGTACAATAGATTGAGATTGCCTTTATTACCAGGACCATGAATCATGCAGGGTCTTAAAATATAAACGCGTTTTTCTGTGGGTAAAGGTTTACTTAAAATATACTGCTCGGCTAATAATTTACTTTTGCCATAATGTGTTTGAGGGTTTGGCATGGCATCCTCAGTAAGGATGCCTTTTACAAAATCAGCAACGGCCTTGACCGAGCTCAGTGTGATGAATACTTCTGCATCCGATATCAGAAATGCATCAAAAACTTTTTTGCTAAGTGCTGTATTGATTTCATAGTATTCTGCTGGATGGCTTGCTTTTTTCAGATCATGTGCTTTTCCCGCAAGGTGAATAATTGCTGTTGTTTGAGGAGGAAAGGAAATAATGTTAGAACTCCGAAGATCGATGGGTAGGATGTGATATCCCTCGTTGGACAAATAGTTTTTAAGATTGAGCCCTACAAAGCCCGTGCTTCCAGATATATGAATCGACATTTGGTTCGTTTTTATTCAAAAAACCTAATTCTTAGAACACGTATTAATGAGTCAGAGATTCTTCTGATTCATTAATACGTAGAAAAATTTTACGGACAGCCATGTTTTTTCATTTGTAAACCTAGAACCTCTCCTTCGGAGAGGGTTCTAGGTGACGCTTTAAATATCGATCCGAGCGTACTTCGCATTTTTCTCGATAAAATCCCTCCTTGGAGCAACTTCATCACCCATTAACATGGAGAAGGTATGATCACATTCCGCTGCATTTTCGATGGTGACTTGGCGTAAGGTGCGCGTATCTGGATTGAGTGTGGTCTCCCATAATTGCTCAGCGTTCATCTCACCCAAACCTTTATAGCGTTGAATATGCACACTTTCTTCTTTGCCAGCACCTTTCAAACGCTGAACAGCCGTATCGCGTTGAACATCATTCCAAGCATATTCAAAATCTTTACCTTTTTTGACCAGATAGAGGGGGGGAGCTGCAATGTAAACGTATCCAAACTCAATTAACTCCTTCATGTACCGGAAAAAGAAAGTAAGGATTAAGGTGGTAATATGTGATCCGTCTACGTCAGCATCCGTCATGATGATGATGCGGTGGTAGCGTAGTTTATCTAAATTGAGAGCTTTATCATCTTCTGGTGTCCCAATGCTGACACCCATGGCGGTAAACATGTTTTTGATCTCATCATTTTCGTAGATCTTATGTTCCATCGCTTTTTCTACGTTCAGAATCTTTCCTTTTAGTGGAAGGATGGCTTGGAAATTACGATCGCGACCTTGTTTGGCAGTACCACCCGCCGAGTCGCCCTCCACCAGGTAAAGTTCACATTTTGCAGGATCATTATTGGCACAATCAGCTAGTTTTCCAGGTAAACCAGATCCCCCCATCACACTTTTTCGTTGCACCATTTCTCGTGCTTTTCGAGCTGCTGCGCGTGCTGTTGCGGCTAGAATCACTTTGTTGACAATCATCTTGGCTTCCTTTGGGTTTTCTTCCAAATAATTGCCTAAAATTTCGCCGATAGCTATGTCAACGGCTCCCATCACCTCATTGTTTCCTAGTTTGGTTTTGGTTTGTCCTTCAAATTGGGGTTCCTGTACTTTTACGGAGATCACAGCCGTCAAACCTTCGCGAAAATCATCGCCTGTAATCTCAATTTTCATATTCTTGAGCAGTCCCGATTTTTCTGCATAGGCCTTGAGTGTACGCGTCAATCCGCGACGAAAACCCGCTACGTGTGTTCCTCCTTCGTGGGTGTTGATATTATTTACGTAGGAGTGTACATTTTCGGTATACGTTTCATTGTATTGCAAGGCAAGTTCAACGGGAATACCTTGTTTGATACCCTCTAAGTAAATCGGTTCCGGTATCAAAGGGGTGCGCATCCCGTCGAGGTACTTCACAAACTCTTTTAAACCACCTTCAGAGAAAAAGGCTTCATATAAATTCGATCCATCCTCCATTTGTTCACGTTCGTCCGTTAAGCTCAAGCGGATTCCCTTGTTGAGGAAGGCCAACTCGCGTAAACGTGCGGCTAGGGTATCAAATTTATACTCTGTAGTGAGGGTAAATATGCTGTGGTCTGGTTGAAAAGTAACGATGGTACCCGTACGGTCGGTTTCGCCAATGATTTTGACATCGAATAAGGGCTTGCCACATTCGTATTCTTGCGTAAATATCTTCCCTTCGCGATGCACAATTGCCGTGAGGTGGGTAGACAAGGCATTCACGCAAGATACCCCCACACCATGCAAACCTCCTGAAACTTTATAGGTGTCTTTGTCGAATTTTCCACCTGCGTGTAAAATAGTCATGACCACCTCTAGGGCCGACTTTTTCTCCTTGGTGTGCATGGCCGTTGGAATACCACGACCATTATCCGCTACCGAGATCGAATTGTCTTTGTGGATGGTCACATTGATATCGGTGCAGTACCCCGCTAAAGCTTCATCTATTGAGTTATCGACTACTTCATAAACAAGGTGATGTAAGCCTTTGAAGCCCGTATCGCCGATGTACATGGAAGGACGTTTCCTAACTGCTTCTAGTCCTTCTAAAACTTGAATATTATCCGCTGAGTAATTTGATTTATCTACCGTTTCTTCGCTCATATTTTATTTTGAAACCATCATGAGCTTCCGCTCATAAATTTTGAATAATTAATTTGGCTCATGATAGCTTCATGGCCACTAAAAACAAATTAAATACATGAAACCGTCATGAGCTAAATAAAAGCTCACAAACCCTGAATGATTAACTAGCGAAGCGATTTCTTGAACATCGCTAAAAAATAAACACTAGTGAAAAATTCAGCTCAT
>CAIOLR010000324.1 GCA_903859135.1 uncultured bacterium
GCAATGAATTTTAAGCGAATAATGAACATCTTCAAAAGGAAGATGGCCTTTTTATTCCATTTTTTTCAAGACTTATTCTTTTCTGCCTGCACTTTTTTTTATCCCCAAAAATTAAAAATCACTTTTTGAGGACCGACTAAATAATATTAATTTAAAATTAAACAACTAAAAATTAAAAACTAAAATTTTAGAAAAATGGCAAACGCACCAAAACCAATAATGGCGAAGAAAGAGAGTTCTGGTTCCAGCATTTTTGCAAGTTCATCGATTGTCATCTGTGTGTTGATTGGATTTCTCCTCTGGAAATTTGTGATGGGTGATGCTTCGAACTTTGAAGGAGGGGACGCTGCAAACGGGCATCCATTACCAGGCAACTATTTTGGAATGGTTTATAAAGGTGGATTCATTGTTCCTGTTCTGATGGGAATGTTATTGATGGTAATCATCTTTTCTTTTGAGCGGTTTTTTGTGATAAATAAGGCCATTGGGAAGGGAAATGTGGATGCTTTTGTTAAAAATATTCAAAAATTTCTAAGCTTAGGTCATGTTGATTCAGCAGTGGCAGAGTGCGATAAACAAGAAGGGTCCGTCGCTAATGTGATCAAAGCTGGGCTGATGAAATATAAGGAAATGGAGCAGGATGCTAAGATGAACACAGAACAAAAATGTTTGGCTATTCAAAAAGATATCGAAGAAGCAACCGCTTTGGAAATGCCCATGTTAGAGCAAAATTTGACAGTGATTGCCACGCTTGTATCCGTAGGTACATTAATGGGTTTGTTAGGTACAGTGACAGGTATGATCAAAGCATTTTCTGCATTGTCAAGTGCAGGCTCTCCAGATCAAGCTACCTTGGCTAATGGTATTTCTGAAGCTTTGATCAACACGGCTACTGGTATTTCAACGTCAGCTTTGGCAATTATTATGTATAATGTTTTTACCTCCAAAATTGATAAGTTGACTTATTCAATTGATGAGGCTGGTTTTTCTATTGTTCAAACGTACGCGAGTACACACAAGTAGTAATTTTTTGATTTGAAGATATATATGATTCAATAAGCCATCATAAGCTACCGCTCAAAAAATCTAAATTTAGCGAAGTGATTTCCTGAGTGCGATTGAAAAACAAACAAAAACGAAGAATGATTGATTCAGCTTTATTATAGCTTCATGGCTATTAAAAAACAATTAAACACATGAAAACCATCATGTGACTTTCATCCGTCAAGCTTGAATGAGTAACAGATTTCACGCTAGTTCTGGGGCCATGAAAACAAATAATTACATATCAATTCACTACATAAATAGTTTAAACCAAAGTCCATGCCTAAAGTAAAAGTTCCTAGAAAAAGCACCGCCATTGATATGACGGCGATGTGTGATGTGGCCTTTCTATTGCTTACATTTTTTATTTTAACGGCAACTGCTCGTCAGCCTGAACCCCTTCCTGTAGACACCCCAGCATCCACAGTAAAAGTTAAGCTGCCTGAATTAGATATTGCCACTTTGACGGTTGGACAGGGTAAAGTTTTTTTCGGAGTAAAAGGTCAGCAGGTACGTGAACTCTTGTTAGATAAAATGGCCAAGAAGTATAGCATTCAGTTTACTCCAGAAGAAAGAAAGCGATTTTCACTAATGGAAAGCTTCGGAGTCCCTATGGCAAACTTGAAACAGCTAATTGCTTTAAGTGGGGATGAACGTAATAGACTGGGTCTTCAGATGGGTATACCAACCGATTCTATCGATAATCAATTAAACGAATGGATTTTGCAAGCTCGCTATGCTACAAAAGAGTTGCATAATGTAGATATGCGTATTAGCATCAAAGGAGATTCGAAAGAGCAGTATCCAACGATTAAAAAAGTGATAGACATTCTGCAGAAACAGAAAATAAATAAGTTTAGCTTGATTACTTCGTTAAGGAATGAAGCAAAGTAAGTATTTAGTAGGTAGAGTACCAAGTACTTAGACAAAGTGGTGTCAATAGGATACAAAATGATCATTAAATACCTAAATACTTGTAAAAAAAATAGACGATGGCAGAATTAAACACCTCCGGTGGAGGAGATAAGAAGGGTGGTAAAGTTAGAAGTAAAAAAATGTCCACTCGCGTTGACTTAACCGCAATGGTGGACTTAGCCTTCCTCCTGATCACTTTTTTTATGCTTACCACCACATTAGCTAAGCCTCAAGCAATGGACTTGGCAATGCCTGATAAGGATGAAAAAAATAAAGATGCAAAACTAGAAGTTGCTGATAACAGAACAATGACCATTCTTTTGGGAAGCACGAATCGTTTGGAGTGGTATATGGGATCAGTGGATAAGCCGCTGACACCTCCAACCGTAGATAATTTTGGTAAAAATGGTATTCGTAAAGCAATTCTTGAAGAGGCAAAAAAGGTTCAAGGTATCACTGGAGATTCTAAAAAAGGGCTGATTGTGTTGATCAAACCTAGTGAGAAATCCAACTACAAAAACTTGGTAGATATCTTGGATGAGATGAAAATATCCAATGTGCAAATTTATGCAATTGTAGACATCACAGCTCCAGAAATAGCTTTACTTAAGAGGGATAACATCTATTAATTAATATCCTTCAGAAACGATATATAAACTCTTTAAAAAAATAAACATGCTAGGGTCAAAACTGGATTTATTCGATTCACAGTGGTTGGAAGTAATTTTTTTAGGACGAAATAAGGCTTATGGTGCGTATAGCCTTCGTGAAAATAGCCCGCGTACCACCAGTCTGGCAATTGTTGTTGGTGCAACTTTATTCATACTTGCAGTAAGTTTACCTTTAGTGTTTCGATACATTTCGGGTATCATGCCACAAGAGGAAAAATTTAAGCAAACAGAGGTTGTTTTAGCACCCCCACCGCCTGTTAGTAAGGAAGAAACTCCGCCCCCCCCGCCAGAACCACCAAAACCTAAAGTTGATCAAGTGAAATTTCCACCCCCTGTGGTGGTTCCTGCAGATAAAGTGCGTGACGAAGAGCCTCCAACTGTAGAAGAATTAAAAAAGGCAGACCCTGGTCAGAAAACGATTCAGGGCGATCCCAATGCAGAGGTCAAAATTGATGAACCTGTTGGTGAAGCTGAGGCGAAGGTTATCGAAGATAATTCATTACATGATTTTACGACTGTAGAAGTTCTTCCAAGCTATCCTGGTGGTGATGCAGCTTTCGGAAAATATCTCAGTAAAGCAATTCGGTATCCAGCCATTGCTCGCGAAAATAATATCACTGGGAGAGTAATCGTGAGCTTTGTCGTTGAAAAAGATGGTAACCTAAGCGATATCAAAGTATTACGTGGTATAGGTGGAGGCTGTGATGAGGAAGCTGTTCGAGTTTTGAAGCAAGCACCCGCCTGGAAACCGGGTATTCAGAATGGTCGTTCAGTACGTGTTAATTTTACAATGCCTATATTTTTTCAATTATCGTCTGAGTAGATTTTTAATGCATAACAAACAAACTGATGAACAGAAATCGCCTCTAAGGCGGTTTTTGTTTATTTTCGGACTACTGATGTTTAGTCTATATTTTGTCTTGGGTGTTGCTATCATGTGGTGGAAAGATTTTCCGCTAGTACTTTCGGCTAACTATAGGATCGCTTTTGGGATACTTTTGATCGTGTATTCATTTGTTAGATTCGTGCGCTTATTAAAAAGATAGTATGAGAAGGTCAAAACTAATACTCTTGATATCTATTGTGCTCTTTTCCTGTCGGAACTCACCGAAAGAACAGGCATATACAAGTGGAAGTACCCATATTCTTGTTGATGAATCTTTTGCTCCGATTATCGAGGACCAGGCGTACGTATTCGAAAATACGTATCCTAAAGCTAAATTGAATTTGGTGTATAAGCCAGAGAATGAACTCATGCGGTTATTTTTGAATGATAGTATCCAGGTGGCTGTTCTATCTAGAGTATTGACTAAAGATGAGGCTAAATTTTACGAGAGTAGAAAGATAAAAATACGTGCTACTCGTTTTGCTATTGATGGTATTGCACTCATTACACATCAAGCTAATGTAGATTCTACAACGACTGTGTTGGAGATTTTAAATGTATTACAGGGGAAATCGTCAAAAATAAAAAACTTGATTTTTGATAATTCGAACTCAAGTACTGTACGATATTTTAAGGAAATGGCTGGGGTGAGGACGCTTCCAACAACAGGCGTGTATGCCTTGAAATCCAATTCAGATGTGATCAACTATGTGCATGAAAATCCAGGGTCGGTAGGAGTTGTTGGCGTTAATTGGATGTTGCAACCAGATACTTCCTTAGTACAAATAGTTGTCCAGCTTAAAGTATTGGGAGTGAAAAATATGCCAAATAAACTGGGTTCTGATGCCTATTATAAACCAAGTCAAAATAATATCGCTTTAGGACTTTATCCATTTACAAGGTCTTTGTATATTATCAACTGTCAGGGTGGACCAGGTTTGGGTGCCGGTTTTGCATCTTTTTTGGCTGGAGATCGAGGACAACGAATCATCCTAAAGTCTGGACTTTTACCAGACCGAATTCCATCACGTGAAGTGATTATTAGAAAGTAGCATTATTTACAATTCAGATATATGAGAATGATTGGAAAGAAAGTGAACACAGCCGTGTGCTTAGTTTTAGTAGGTACGGGAGTGTTTGCACAAAGCTTGGCTGATGCCAAAAAGGCGATCGATGCAGAGCAATACCAGCGGGGAAAATCGATGCTTAAAGTATTAACGACTACTCAGCTCACGAATGCGGAGAATTATTTTTATTTAGGCAATATTTATCTTAAAACAGATCATGTCGATTCTGCAAAAATCACATTCAATAAAGGAATAGCTGCCAATGCTAGTTATTCCTTAAATTATATAGGTATGGGGGCTGTTGCACTTGCAGAGGGCGATACTTTAGCAGCAAAAGAACAGTTTAATAAAGCCGTGTCTTTAGTTGGTAAGAAAGACAATTCGCCGTGGTTGAATATAGCGAAGGCATACACCAAGGCTCCAAAACCAGATTACGGACAAGCACTTGTTTATGTAGAAAAAGCAAAAGAAATAAATGATAAAGATGCTCAGGTGTATTTGGCTATGGGAGATGCTTACCGTGGACAAATGAGGAATAGTGATGCTTATAGTGCTTATCGCACAGCCTTTGAACTTAATAAAACCTTATTGCGCTCTAAGGTGGAGTTGGGAGTCATTAATAAAATGTCTAAGGCTTTTCAGGAGTCGGAAGATGAGTTTAATAGTGTGTTGGCCATCGATCCCAACTATGGTCCTGCTTACCGTGAATTGGCCGAGACCTATTATTTGTGGGCGAATTCAGAATCATCACAGTATGATGCAAGAATGAAAAAAGCCTTACACTATTATGAAAAATATATGGATTTGACGGATCGTTTATTAGAGTCTCGTATGCGTCATGCAGATTTTTTAATTCTGGCCAAAGAATTCAAGGCATTAGAAGCGGAAGCCAATGAGATGGCCAAAATAGATCGTGTCAATCCTCGAATATTGCGGTACCAAGCATATGCTGCGTATGAAAATGGTAATTATACATCGAGTATTCAGGCTTTGAAAGATTTCATAGCCAAGGTGGATCCCAAGCGTGTTATTGCTCAAGACTATCTATACTTAGGACGTGCAGAGATCAAAAATGGAGCAATTGAAAATGGTATTAATGACATTAAAAGAGCGATAGTACTCGACTCCGCAAGCGTAGTTGCAATGAGTGAAATAGGAAAAGCGCTTTATGATTCCAAAAAATATACGCAGGCAGCTCAGGCATATGAACTGTCTATCAAAAACCCGAAGCGTAATCTGCTTGACTACTACTATTTAGGCTCGTCCTATTATTTTGACTATGGGGCAAGAAAAGCGGCTAGTGAAATGTTAGATAATTCACTGTTGGTGAAGGCTGATTCAGCTTTTAGTTATCTTATTCAACGTTCACCTAGCACGCATGTCGCATGGCAGTTTAGAGGGCGTATCAATCGTCAGCTGGATGATGCGAATGATAGCAAGGGCTTAGCTCTATCGTATTACGAAAAATATGTGGATATTATTACAGTAACAAAGCCCGATCTTGCTGTCAAGAATGCTGCTGGTTTGATAGAAGCTTATACTTACTTAGGTTCTGTAGCCGCAAGGAAGGACCGAAATAATGCGAAGGCTAAAGATTATTTTGATAAAGTGTTAGTTCTTGATCCAAATAATGAGGTGGTGAAGCAGGCATTAAAAGCAATCAGTCCAGGAGGTAAGTAAGTTTTCTTGCGGGAGCTCAAAGGAGGGAAATGTCTACTATATCGAACACTTCCCCCTTTTCTGTCTGTCTTCGTGTTTTGAGGTGCTAGGAAAAGGTGCTTTATATTGTTGCGGTTCTAACGAGCAACAAAAAACTGTATTCTTGAATTAAAATGAATTTTACAAAAAATAAAGGCAATCAAAATCCTTTTTATGTGCACCCTGAACTTTTTTTATCCCATAAATTTATTTATGAACCATGTGGGTTTATTTGCACATCTAATCCTGTTAATGAGCCTGAAAGTTCAGCATATGGAGCGTTCAAATTGTCATTGAATACTATTCAAATTGAATTTCGTGTTGCCAAAACTACACCGACTAAAAACGGTCACTTTGTCACGTTGTGGAAGCGGATCGAAAACAAACCAATTGTGCCATATGATATAAAGGATCCAGTAGACCTATTTGTAGTGTGCATACGTGAAGGTGATAAATTTGGTCAGTTTGTATTTCCGAAGCATGTTTTAGTCGCAAATTATATTGTTTCCAGTGATGGAAAGGGTGGGAAGCGAGCAATTCGGGTTTATGCTCCTTGGATAAAAACAAAAAGTCCAAAAGCAGGCAAGACACAAAATTGGCAAATAAAATATTTTGTAGATTTATCAGACAAAAACGAATAATTAGATTTTGGTCATATACGCAAGTTGTATGCTTGTAGGTGAGATCTTAATCTAGGATTACCTTTTACTCGGCCAAATAATTTTAAAAGAGATAATCCCAAAACACTTCTTCCTATTCTATTTATCTTTACGCCAGTTAAAAATATAATGGAAACACAAAGTACAGCAGTAAATTACTTACCCATCATCTTTCAAATGTTTGTTGCGATGGGATTTGTGGTGGTAACAATGGTTGTTACCCATCTGATCGGACCAAAACGTAAAACAGCAGATAAACTGATCCCTTTTGAATCGGGTATAGCATCTGTTGGGAATGCCCGACAGCCCTTTTCAATCAAATATTTTTTGGTCGCCATCTTGTTTGTTCTTTTTGATGTGGAGGTTATATTTATGTACCCTTGGGCCGTTAATTTTAGAGATTTTGGCGTAAATGGTCTTATCGAAATGTTCATTTTTATGGGAACACTTTTACTCGGATTTATATACATCCTAAAAAAAGGTGCTTTGGAGTGGGATTAGTTTGTAATAATTATAAATAGTGTTTATTCGTTAAGAAAACATTAAAAAATGTAATTTTGAAATCTCATTCACAACTTGTTTTAGAATGAGCTTTTCATGTGTTTAATTTGTTTTTTTATCGGCCATGAAGGTATCATGAGCTAATTATTTATCAGGGTTTGTGAGCTCAAGCTCATGCTGGTTTCTTTTTGAAATAATATCACATGGAAGGCTGCAACAATCTCTAGTCTATACAAACGACGTTGGGATATTGAAACTTTTTTTAAACTGCTTAAACAGAATTTAAAGGTAAAAACATTTACTGGAATAAGTGAGAATGCAGTTAGATCACAGATTTTCGTGGCATTAATAACGTATTTGCTATTGGAGTTACTCAGGCGTGTGAAAGCTAAAAACACAA
>CAIOLR010000325.1 GCA_903859135.1 uncultured bacterium
ATCTGTGGGCGATTGATTGTATCCCAGACATTGAGTAGTTTGAGATAATTTGTGATGGGTAGTTTAATAAACCGCTGTTGAGGGTCGAACTCTTGTACAGCGTCTACATTAACTTCGGGTCGGGAGACTATTAACATTATTTTTGGCAGGTTCTTTCGCGGTAGATTTTACCATCGGGTGTTTGAACTTCTGTCCATGGTGTGCAGTTTTCTTGAGGCTGCTGCTGAATGATGATCGGTTGTGGTTGAGACTGTTTTTGTGCCTCGTATACAACTATACCACCTATTAAAGCTGGAACCATCCAGTTCCATGATCCACCACTATATTGCCAATGTGGACGGTGATTGTGGTGATGATAATGTTGTGCTAGGCTTAGGGTAGGTAGCAGTGCTAGGATGAATAAGAGTTTTTTCATTATACCATTTACTCCTTTAACTGTAAAGACGTATTAAACGCTATTGAGATTCGGTCTTGAGTAGACATATTATATTCGACAAAGTGTGACAGGTATGCTGGAAATACTAATAAATCTCCTGCAACTGGCTCGTACTTCCAGAAAGCAGCAGTAAAATTATTAGTTCCTTTCATTACATCGGGAGTATAATGATATTGCACATTTATTCCAGGATGTTGAAAGTTTATTTTACTACTAGGCTCAGGTGTTGATACATAGTACACTCCAGTGAGTACAGCGTTTGGATGTACATGGGGTTTGTTGAATGCACCGGATGGATTAATGTTAATCCATATGTTGTTTAAAAAAGAAATTGACGAATTGGGTTCTGGAAAAATAGAACTTTTTACCTCATCAGCTGAGTCTACAATCAGATTAGCTAATTTAACTATTTCTGGATGTGGGTTTTGATCTTCTAGTGTATCACTTTGCCATCCTGCAAAATTACTTTTTATAACACCAGGTGATTTTTCTTTTAATGCATAAGCATACTTTACTAGCTCGGGATTGTTAATATCAGTCAAATGTTTAACTGCAAAAAAGCTTGAAAAAATTGGATGGATTTTCATACGCCTTCACCAGTAATTAGTCGCTGCACAAGTTGTGAGTACTTTGATCCATCTAGACCTTCATTGATTTGTACGTTCACCTGCTTTTGCGGTGCGGTAGTCATGCGTGCTTTTTCTAGAGCAATTTCGCGGTCTAACAAGTCCATTGACATTTTGTGTGACATTTGGAGCAGTTCAGCAATATCTTTGGTTGACCCAGTTTGTGATTCTTCAAGTTCTGAAAATTTTTGTTTGATTAGCGCATCCATGGCACGGCGCATTAGAAAGCGGTTGTTGTAGCCTGAGTCAAAGAAAACGGAATCGATGTACGATTTAACTTCACGGCGCGCTAGGAGATTTGTTACCACTTCAGGGTCGAGATCTAGTTCTTGGGCTACTGCACGGGCGTCGTTAAGCTGGAGGTAGGCATTTGCTACTTCCAGTGCTTCCGGAGAGATACGTACGGTTTCGGCAGGTAGATGAGTTGTCATGGTGTTATCCTTTTCAACGATTATAACACTTTGGGGCAATTTAGGCAAGTGTGGATTTTGGCACCTTAGGGAGTTTGGAAATTTTCCTGAAATAGGCCGTGTCGGGGGGCCCTGTAGCTATAGGTCAATTATAGTCTAATAACCGCCCCTAGTCTATAGGGATAAACCCCTATGTTGTATTTAAGCACACATGATAATTTTCTAGCTTTTCAATGTATAATAGACAACATGATGACAAGGGAAAACAACATGAAATTGATAACAGAAATTTTACAAGCTATCTTGTTTGTTGCAATAACCTTTTCACCATTGTGGATTTGGCTTGCAATGATGAAGCCATTGTGATATAATATATTCTTTAGGAGAAAAAATGAAAACAGTAAACTACACCCCAGAGCAAACAGCTCGCATGGTTGCCGACTACGAAGCTGGTATGACAGTTGATTCTATTGCTGAATCATTAGGTAAAACTGTTCGTTCAGTTGTTGCCAAGCTATCCCGTGAAAAGGTTTATGTTGCTAAGGCATACAAAACAAAATCAGGCGAGACACCTATTAAAAAGGATACTCATGCTGATTTCATTGGCGAGGCTTTGGGATTGACTGAAGCTGATACGGAATCACTTACCAAAGCTAATAAGGTAGCATTGGCTAAGATTGTTGATTTTATCAAGGCTGAAAAAACCTTGTAACGAATAGGGGCTTTGCCCCTATCTTGATTTTATTTGATATAATAGACCTATGAAAAATTTTGAAATTGTTGAAAGCTACTTAGCTAAAAAATACCCTAACAAACCTTATGCTATCCGTGAGGGTAATCGTTGCGTTTGGGTTAGCATGGGTTTGGTTGAATTGTACTTTACTGTAAACAATGGTACAATCACAGATATACAGGTTGACTAATGACAGATACAGAATTCTTTTATGTGTGCATGGGTGTATTAGCCTTTATCTGGGTCAAGGTCGCACTATTGCTTTGGTTTTCAAAATGATTAAATCAGATAAAACAAGATTGTTCCAGCTTATACTACAAGAGGAGTTTAAGCTAAGGTCAAGGGTTAACTTTGCAAAGACTAAGGTTATCCGATTTGATGGCGACTCTTGCATGGGATTGTATGAGGGCGAGAAACTCTCTGCTAAAAAATCGTTTCATAAAATCAGGATCGCTACTAGCGAAATAAAATCA
>CAIOLR010000326.1 GCA_903859135.1 uncultured bacterium
GATTGGAAAGATATAGAGTTTTGACTGTCCAAAGTGCTATTTTTATCAAGGCTCGTAAAGTGCCTAGGCTAAAGGCTAGCTTTTTTTTATTATCAGACTTAAACCTTTTCATTATTTTTATGCGAATTTATTGTGCACTCATAATAAATAAATCAAATTTCCTGTAATTATGACTAACGAACAGATTGTAGCGGAGATCTTAGACCAACGGAAAGGCGAGACTGGGAACCATGCTTTACATTTGGCTGTAGGAAGGGCTGATGCCAATGTCTCTGGTATGTCACAATCTGTATTTTGGCTTTATAATCAGGAATACAGCAAAGAGTACGGTTCATATGGCAAGCAGCGCTATAATCAGGATAAGGGTCGAAACCATTGTATTGCCAAGAATAGCCGACTTGGAGAGTTCTTAATAAGAAGAAAGTCTGGTTCTTATCAAACTATAAAAGGGAATCTCAATGTAGAATTCTCCAGCCTCACAAGTTATCAGCCTAAAAGACAACCCAAGATTGACGCAGTCAATGGGACGATTGAAATTGTGGGTGAACCAAAGTTCATTTTTAGTTCTGTATTTGAAATTTCTGAATTTATTAAGCGACAATCAAATGATTCACTAGCAACGGTTGAACAGTTGCTGCTGGACCAGAAGGATGCTCTTGAACTCGGTAAACAACTATCAGAAGAAGAGGAACGCCAGATTAGGGAATTGCTTGAAATTACTCGATATATTAGGCAGACAAATGACCTGCGTCAGCAACCAATACTTGATGCGATACAAGAAAATGTAAAAAGATCAAGAATATTTGATGGTTTGTTAGTAATTGATGGAGGGCCTGGGACGGGCAAAACAGTTACCTTAATTCAGCGTTTAAAATTTTTGAGTGATGAAACGATAACCGAATATCGCCCGGATTTGGCAAAAGTATTGCCAGAAATACAATCAGACAAAGGTTGGATATTCTTTAGCCCAAGCAATTTGTTACTTGGGTATCTAAGAAATGCGATGGTTGAGGAAGGGCTGAAAGCGAGTGACCAGCGATCGAAGGTGTGGAGCAATTTTCTAAATAACGAGGTACTACACAATTATGGGTTGATAGGTGCCGAAAAACCATTTCAGCTATATCGGAAATCAGTAGTGCCATTGTTTAGTAATGAACCAGGCTCGTTAAAGTATTTCGTTGAAGCGTTCTCGGAATTTATTCAAGAACAAATTAAAGGTCTTGTTACGCGCTGTACTGCCGCAAAAATATTGGACGAGGATAACCGCCAGTTCGCAATACAGGTAAGAGGTAATTCTGCTGGGTTAGTGGAGCAATCGGATTTGATCAAGGTGATTGTGGCTGCAGATGAACTCAACCGGAGATTTGATCAGGATTTTGCCTCGATTGAAAAGAGAGCAAATGACCTTTTGGAACGAGAAGCTGATTTTCTACTTGTACAGTTGCGCAAAGCTACTGATAAGTACAATAAGGTTGCACAGCACTTGAAAGGGCTATTTGACCAAAAAAGACAAATTACTAATGCAGAAGAGAATGATGACGAGCAAGATTTGGAAATTGAAGTTGAAGAGCAGGAAGTAAAAGAATTTAACGAAGCTGTTCAGGTTCGCAAAGCTGTAAAAATGTGGGTGAAGCATTTAGCACTGAATAAGGCTGTTTCAACCAATCGAATACCAGAGAAACAACGCGAGTGGGTTTTATTAATTGAGGAATTGAGGCACGATGGCTCTTTTGAAGAGCTTGGTAAAAAACTTCATTTAGTAAAGTATTTGAGCCCACTGATTAAAGGTTCTAAAGTTATCGTACTTAATAAGCTTAGTTCCTTCTACAAAAGGTTCCGGAAAACATTGCCAAGTATTTTCGGGTCAAGAGGCTTAGAGCAAAGCATGAAAGAAATGCAGACTGTTCTTAATGCAGACGGAGCAAGGCTGCATACCGATGAGCGGAACTTTTTGATATTGTTTGTCAATACACTTATCCGCGACCTGCAGCGAAGAAAAGCAGTCGCGTTTCAGAGGGCCGACCATTTGTTTGTCATTTCTTACATAGAGCAACAGCGGTATTTGATTGGCGTTGATGAAGCTTCAGATTTTTCACTTGTTGAGCTGGCGTGCATGCACAGCTTCAGCCATCCAGAATACAATTGCACTACTCTTTCAGGTGATCTGATGCAGCGGATGACAAAATCAGGAGTTGAGGACTGGGATGGTTTTGTTGACTATCTTGGATCGGGACAAATTGAACATTTGAAAGTTTCCTACCGGCAGTCTCCAACGTTGCTGGATCTTGCAAAATTGTTTTATAGAGAATCTACTGGTGTAAATGCCGATTATATTTCTTATACAGTTCATTCTCCGTACGAGCCTAAACCGGAAGTAAAAAAGCTGGAGACCATGCAGCAAAAGGTTGATTGGATCTCCGAAAAAATAAACGGGATTTATAAAACCTATGCCCCAAAGGTTCCATCTATCGCAATTTTTGTGCCTAATGATGAACAGGTGCATATGCTATCAAAGGCGTTGAACGACTGCGAAGACCTTGGCGGTAATGGCATTGATATTAAAGGTGTAACGCAAGATGGAGCTACGCTAAATAAGGGACAGGTAAACGTATATAATATTCAAGCCATTAAAGGTCTTGAATTTGAAGCCGTTTTTTTTATTGACATTGATGAACTAAATGAATCAAATAATGACTTACTCCGCAAATACATTTATGTTGGTATATCAAGAGCAGCATTTTACCTGTTCGTAAGTTTCCACCATAAATTACCCAAGCAACTTTCTATGATGGATAAGTTTATTGTTTAACCAATTTTGAGATTGAAAGCACCCGAAAAACTGTTTGTAAGCTATCAGTAATGTCCCCTACCGTCTGCTACCACAATTCGGTTATGCTAAATTGGATACTGAAATATAAGTTATTATGAACTGCGATGACAAACTAAAATATGGTGAGCTTCTTATAAAAGAAGATAAATACAAAGAGGCATTTTGACGTTTTTTGTGAGTTAAGAGAAGAAAAGCCCAGTCTTATGTACAGGGTGTTGGATAAATAGGAGATTTTATTGTACTTCCA
>CAIOLR010000327.1 GCA_903859135.1 uncultured bacterium
CGTGGAAAGAACTTTTGCTTGGTTTGATAATGACAGAAGACTGTGTAGAAACTATGAGCTATTGATCGATTCTGCAGAATATATGACCAAACTATCCGCTATAAAATTATTGTTGAATAAAATTTAAACAGGCTCTTAAAGTTAAATTATTTATATTTATACTTTGTGATATTAAGTTTTAACATGTCTGTGTAGCTCTATTTTAGAACGACATAGATCTACAAATTAAACCCTATCGCATATGACTTGGAAAAAATTTAGCGGAGAAACCATCCAGCTACCAATCCTCCAAGAGGTAGAGAAGGCCATTGAGCGGGAGAGCTCTTTAGGTAATAAACTAAAAGTTTGCATCGGTACCGATTCACAAGTGAAAGGCAATGTAATCGATTTTGCTACAGTCATTGTTTTTATACGCGAAAAAAGAGGGGGATTTATGTTCATTCATCAAGAGCGTTCGACCCACAAAATGGGTATCAAAGAGCGGATGTTGAATGAGGTGCAAAGATCCATCGAATGCGCCTATTCTTTATGCGACCTCTTAGATCTCCATGATGTGGAGCTCGAAGTGCATGCCGACATCAATACCAACCCCATGTTTAAATCCAATCAAGCCCTGCACGAAGCCATGGGCTACATCCTAAGCATGGGCTTTGTGTTCAAAGCAAAGCCCGAAGCATTTGCAAGCTCAACTTGCGCTAATAAAATGGTGCAGTAAAATAGGTATACATTATATATAGGTATACATTTAAAAATACCAAACCGATCTGGGCGTGCCCCTTCGGGTCGGGTTATCCGCTACAAGTCCTCGTTCCGCTGCGCTCCACTGTGGGCTTTCCGTTTCTATCCCTCGCGCAAAAAATAAAACGTTTGCTTTTGTGAAGATTCTTCATCCACCCAAATAGATTGTCAATAAACGAAAAAGAGACTGTCTTTTTGAGACAGTCTCTTTTTCGTTTAGCCAAAGGTGTTATCGATGGGCATTATTTAATGAGATAGGGGACACTTTAGTACCAGTGGTAGTCACATTTTTAACAATCCTTTCCACTCCATCAATAATGATTTTGATATCATAGCTTATGCCTTTTCCAAGATTTCTTATGATGAAGTTATTATTGATATGATCGCATATAATATTAATGTTAGAACTAGAATCTATTTTATGGTAATCATCGTTTGTGGAGGCAATTCTGGTTTTGATGATAGCGCTTTTGATATTACTTAAATCAATATTGATAAGCTCTGTAAAGTTTAAAACAATGAGTCCTCCTTGATCTGAAAGATCAGCACTGGCGGCAGCGTGATCAGGAGTGATGGTCATTGATTTCATAAATTTAGTGCCATTAGGGGTTTCAGTTGTTGGTTTTATCTGTTTTGTCCTAACGAATATTGGGTCCGTCGGTGCTGTATAAAACAATATGTCACCACCACCTGGTACTTTATAAGCAATTCTGAATATATAGCTTTCTCCATCAATAAAAGGAGCTCGAATAATATGAGCTCCATTCGAAATGTATATTTGTTGCCTTCTGAAAGTTTGACTGAATTTTTCATACGTTGATTCTTCGGAGTCGCCTTTCCAATCAGACCAACTAATAATATCTCCAGATGAGGATTTTTTGACAAGGCCATATTCGAATCTAGGGTTTAAATGTTCCCAACCGTATAAGCCATGAACTCTAACGGTTACTGAGTTTGGTTGTTCGGCTACAGCGGACACCTGCATGCTAAGTGGTTTGGACTTGTTCATATCCACCGATGGAGTCACATGGTCTTTTTTACTGCAAGCAGTGATGGCTAGGATCAATGCTGTGCCCGTACTAATTAGGATACGGGTAACTTTTAGTTTTGAAATAGATTTCATTGTTTTTTTATTAAGATTATTTTATAAAATATGGTTCAAAACTAGCCTGTTTTTTAAATAGTAATTTAGAGCCTGTTTAAAAATGAAAAAGGAATAA
>CAIOLR010000328.1 GCA_903859135.1 uncultured bacterium
AACAGGCTCTATGTGTATTTAAGAACCTGCGGAACAGGTTATTGGACACTTAATCCAACAAAAGATCATTGATGTAAATATGATTCGATAGATTTATTTTAGATATAAATATTTAAGTGCGACAACATCATTTGTGTTAAATACTCTGTTTCCACCATTTGAGCAAGAAAGCATAAATGACTCTGCATCTGGCTTGCTTGGTGTTCCTGGAATTCTTACAGAACCCACATCTGCCGCACCTTCATTTATTTTTCTTCCATTACAACTGTATGCCCGATTCATGTAATCGGTATGACGAAATCCGATACAATGTCCCACTTCGTGAACCAAGACGGAAGCAAGATACTGTACATCAGGATTAGGGCCGTATGCATCTGGATTAGTATTCATAAGAACCTGAGCATAAGGATCTCCAGAATTGGTTGGAAACCCAGAAGACCCTAATGTAATATAACCACCATCTGGTCCCTCATTAAAACCAACAATATCAATATCACCATCGCTACTTACACGCTTAAATTTCATCTTCAAATTAAGTGCATTATACCGGGCTATAGCAACATCTGTCGCCTTGGAATATGGTTCAGTAAGATTCGATACCGAAACCGTAATAGTCCTTGGCACCTTCACTAAATTGGTTGTCCGATATTGCTCAACATCTGCAATTCGTAAATTAGGGCTTTGGCTTTGTTGGTTTAAATTCTCATCGGTTAGTAGAATATCACCTTCAACAAGATAGCCTCCATTTTTTGCTATCACTTGATCTGTGCTAAACCCTAACTTACTTATGGACGCCAGCACATCTTGAGAAATTTTTTGGTTCTTCTCTGCAAGATGCTCAGTCTTTTTACAAGATGTTATACTTACTATAAGAGCACTAGCTACTAAACAAAATTTGATTTTTTTCATCATTTATTTGATTTTAGGTTAATTAAATTTGTTAATTGCATACAAAAAGGCTGAAAAAATAGATAAACCAACCATTGTCAATATAAAATTTTCTTTTAAAGAAAAAAAATGTTTAAATATTTTATTTTATTAATTTTTTCAATATGCATCAAAGAGGCGTACCCGCAAAAACAGGTCACTAAAGACATTTTCTTTGATCGCTTATCAAGCCAAAAACATAGCCCCCAAACAGGGGTTTACTTGATTAAGATTAAAGATGTCAATGAGCTGAAAAAATTACCCGAACTGAGGGTCATTAGACAATTATCAAACCAGCACTATGTTGTTTATAGTGACAATGATGGCATCACTAATACGAATACTATCATCTATTATACGCCCACTAATACTGCCTACAAGGCTAGTGACAATCTACTAGCATACTGGGGCAAACATTCTAAATCAGACATCCAGCTTATTTTAAAAATAGCATCAGAAATCAGTTCAGCTGAATTGAAAAAATATGGAACCATTATAGAGGCTGATAGCAAATACATCACCATACGCACTCGCCCACAATATTTATCGGAGATACTAGCCATGCCAGGGGTAGAGTTTGCCGACATCAAACGAAAACCACTAGAAGAGCTTTCAATAAACAGCATGGACCTATCGGCAAACCAAATCGCCAATCTGCACTCCTTATTTCCAAGCACGAGGGGGGCAGGCATCGTAGTGTCAGTAAAAGAAAACAAGTTTGATCGCAATGATCTTGATCTTTTAGGTAGAAGCATTTCTTCTACGAATCAATCGACCATACTTTCCCAGCATGCGACCACCATGGCCACATTAATAGGTGGCAATGGCACCAGTTATATCAATGGCTTAGGAGTTGCACCCGAGGTAAGCTTAAGCAGCTCCGATTTTAGCCGCCTGATGCCCGATGATATCTCAAATTTCAGTGCAAACAATATCAGCATCCAAAATCACTCCTATGGCACTGGCATCGAAAACTATTATGGAGCTGAAGCACTGGAGTACGATCAACAAATCTATCAAACCGACACACTCATTCATATTTTCTCCGCCGGGAACATCGGTACCACCACACCCGGATTGGGAGTCTATGCAGGCTTAAGCAAGCACGCCAATCTGACTGGAACATTTAAACAAGCCAAAAATATATTGGTTGTTGGAGGTACCAATCGAGCGCATATCATCGAGGATTTGAGCTCAAAAGGCCCAGCCTACGACGGCCGGGTTAAACCCGAAATAGTGGCGTCAGGCGAAGATGGCACTTCTGGGGCCGCAGCTTTAACCAGCGGAGTAGCATGCCTGCTAAAGCAGAAGTTCAAAGATCAATTTCATCAAGCTCCATCAGCAGCCTTATTAAAGAGCATTCTCATTAACACTGCCGATGATATCGGGAAACCTCATGTAGATTACGATAGTGGATTTGGGAAATTAAATGCCTGCCAAGCAATGAAAACGATTGATGAGGCTCGTTTCACGAGTGGATTGATTCTGAGTGGACAAGAGCTTAGCTACCCCATCCAAATCGACCACGAAGTGAACGAATTTAAAGTGTCTCTGGCCTGGAACGATCCGCCAGCCTCATTAAACGCACCACAAGCTTTGGCCAATGATTTAGATCTTTGGATTGAAGATCCTTCTGGAAACAAAATTTTACCATGGACGCTCAACTCCTCGCCATCTATTGAAGCTATTTCGGCAAATGCAACTAGGAAACCTGATCATGTAAACAACGTGGAGCAAGTGACAATAGACGCCCCAACAGCAGGCAGCTACACGATACACGTTTATGGAAATCGGGTTAACCAGCAAGCCCAATCCTTTCATTTCAGCTATGGGTCTACTCTAGCCAATCAATTCGAGTGGAGCTTCCCTTCTCAAGATGACCAACTTTTTGCAGCAGACGAGAATTACTTGCGCTACAAGAGTACATTTAATAGCCCAGGGGCATTATCCGTCAGTTTTGACCATGGTGCCAGCTGGATTTTAATCACAGCATCAATCTCTCCCAACTCCAATTTCTATCAATGGCAAACCCCTGACATCTTTACCAAAGCTTTACTCAAAATGACGATCAATGGTCAAGATTTTATTAGTCAACCTTTTTCCATTTCTAGACCCCTAAATTTTAATGTGGGCTATAATTGCGAAGACGGTGTTCTTTTACACTGGCCCAAACAGCCTGAAAGCATCGGATATACCATCTATAATCTCAAAAATAACACACTACAAGCTTTAACCAGTACTACGGATACACTGGTACAAATTCCAAAATCAATTACTGGATCCAATTATTTTGCCATACGTGCAAACGGAATTACTGGTTTAAATGGACTTAAAGGCTTCACGCTAAATGTCCAACAACAAGGTGTTGGTTGCTACGTGCAAAGCTTACTGGCTAATATTGATGCTGGCACCATTGCACTTACCCTTCAATTGGGGTCTACGGTTGGGTTAAGTGGCGCAATCAGATGTGAAAAATTGACGGGACCAAATACCTATGCCACTATCGGATCGGCTACAGTAACTGATTCGTTAGGATATACATTTATCGATACAGAACCTGGACAAGGAGTACAATATTACAGAGCAGTTTTAACAACAAGCCAGGGGAAAAGCATTGTGTCGGATATCACATCTGTGATTTATTTAGATAAACAACGATTTGTCTTTTTTCCAAATCCAGTTACCGAGCAATTCTCTGTGCTCAGTGGCACCCTAGCCGAGTATGAAATTTCCATTTATACCATAGAAGGTAAACAGATCAGCACACGAACACTCAATACTATACGTCAGGATTTTCCTACGACACAATTGTCCACAGGGATATATATCTGTAAAATCACACTCAATGGGAAACCTGTTTATGAAACTAAACTGATTAAGATATAAATACTTAGGCCACAAAGCCCAATATTAAAGGATCAAGAAAACAAAATCAACGTAACAAATAGTAATTAAAATGTTTATAAAAAGTCCTTAATTATTAATTCACAGCACCTAAAACAAGAAGCCATGAACAGTCTAGAATTAAACACACTTAGCCTCACTGAATTAAATGGTGTAGAAATGAAAGAAAAACAAGGAGGGGCAGGAATATTAACTATCGTTGGTATATTATGTGCATTTGCAACAGCCTCATCCCTATGCTTTGGCGACAAAAAAGAACCTAGCACACGATCATCTAATACCTGACCAAGCTGTCCGTAGAATTTTTCTACGGATTGACTAATGAATGGTTCACTAACTCCACGTAAAGGACTATGTGATACAGCTTGTCTTGTCCTGAAATAGGTTTACACAAAAAATCAAACGAATGAAGGACAAAGCAAAATAATTCTTTTTACGTCCCATAGAAAATACACCAAAAAAGAAGAAGCCTCATAAATTTTAGAATTTATGAGGCTTCTTCTTTTTTGGTGGCGGAGAGTGAGGGATTC
>CAIOLR010000329.1 GCA_903859135.1 uncultured bacterium
CGCTTCACATTTTATCTGAGTTGGCTAGTGGTTTGTCAGAAAAAGTGATTGAGATGAACTCCATTCAGCGCAGGACTTTACACATAGCTGCCATTTTTGCATGTAATTTCACAAATCATCTGTATCATATCGCTAATGAAATACTGCAAAAACAACATCTCAATTTTGATCTTTTGCGACCTCTAATTGCAGAAACTGCCGAAAAAGTGCAAAAAAAACATCCGGTTGATATGCAAACAGGCCCTGCAACACGTGGTGATCAAACCATCCTTAACAAACACCAAGAACTATTGAAAAGTAATCCTGCAGTTTTAGA
The DNA here is from genome assembly GCA_903859135.1 of uncultured bacterium. GTDB lineage: Bacteria > Bacteroidota > Bacteroidia > Sphingobacteriales > Sphingobacteriaceae > Daejeonella. Next base: position 317 of record CAIOLR010000329.1, read on the forward strand.
ACTGTACCAAAAGCTTAGTCAGAGCATCATCCATTCAAAAAACAATAGGGAGTAAAACAGTTTTTTGAGAAAGCAAAAAATACTATTTAACATAATATTAATTATAGGACAAAAGTAAATTGTCAAAATTATTAAAAGCTCTCATAGCCTTTATCTGTATAATGAACGACTGTATCACGCACGTATAAATCGTAACGCACTATTTTTTGTGCATAGGTTTTGATAGAAGCGGAAAAGAAAAAGACTAGAACAAGAAATAAAACGAATTTTCCGATCATCAGACAAAACTAACTCTTCTGTACACTTCTCGCGATAATTTACATACATTCCCCTATAAAAATAAAAGGGTAGTGTATCTATGAAAATATAAATTCATGCTTTTTTATCCCTAAAAAGGGGCATCATACATTTAGATACACTACCAATAAAAGTGGCAAAATTTTTGATGATACTCTTTTTAGATAAAATATTTGTTGTAACAAAAAAATCTTCATAAAATAGAACAAATGAACCTAAATAACTTCACGATCAAAGCGCAGGAAGCTATACAAAAAGCTTCAGAAATTGCAGGGGGTAATCAGCAACAAGCAATTGAGACTGCACATATTTTAAAGGGCTTACTAACCGTTGATGAAAATGTGGTTAGCTATCTTTTGAAAAAACTGAATGTAAATATCTCCCATTTAAATACTGTACTAGACACCCAAATCAAAAGCTTCCCGAAAGTAACGGGAAGCGAAGTATACCTTTCCTCAGGTGCTAATAGTGTGCTGCAAAAGTCGCAATCCTATCTTAAAGAGTTTAAAGATGAATTTGTTTCTGTCGAGCATATTTTACTTGGAATTTTGGGTGTTGGCGACAAGGTAAGCAACCAACTCAAAGATGTGGGCGTCAATGAAAAAGACCTCAAAAAAGCAATTGTGGAACTTCGGGGCGATAGTCGTGTAACGGATCAAAATGCCGAAGCAACCTATAATGCTTTAAATAAGTACGCCAGGAACTTGAACGAGTATGCCGAATCAGGAAAACTTGACCCCGTAATCGGACGTGACGAAGAGATTAGACGCGTAATCCAAATACTATCACGTCGAACTAAAAACAATCCGATACTCATTGGCGAGCCAGGCGTAGGTAAAACGGCGATTGCTGAGGGCATTGCATTCCGCATCATCAAAGGTGATGTACCTGAAACATTAAAAGATAAAATTGTTTATTCGTTGGATATGGGTGCACTCATTGCAGGTGCAAAATATAAGGGTGAGTTTGAGGAGCGATTAAAAGCTGTTGTCAAAGAGGTCACACAAAGTGATGGAGATATTATACTTTTTATTGATGAGATACATACCCTAGTTGGCGCTGGAGGTGGTGAAGGTGCGATGGATGCTGCCAATATTTTGAAACCAGCACTCGCTCGTGGCGAATTGCGCGCTATCGGTGCAACAACGCTAAATGAATACCAAAAATATTTAGAAAAAGATAAAGCCTTAGAACGTCGTTTTCAACAAGTGATGGTGCATGAGCCCGATACACAAGATTCGATTTCTATCCTCAGGGGATTAAAAGAACGTTATGAAACACATCATAAGGTTCGGATCAAGGATGAGACTATTATTGCTGCAGTAGAGCTTTCGCAACGGTACATTTCTGATCGTTTTTTGCCAGATAAAGCCATTGATTTAATGGACGAGGCCGCTTCTAAATTGCGCTTAGAGATGGATTCTGTACCTGAAGCTGTTGACGAGCTAGATCGAAAGATTATGCAATTAGAAATTGAGCGCGAAGCCATCAAACGTGAGAAAGACGAAAAAAAGATCAAAGAATTGAGTGAAGAAATAGCAAATCTATCCAATGAACGAGATTCACTACGTGCCAAATGGAAAGCAGAGAAAGATCGAGTGGAAGCCATTAATACCAAGCTCGAACAAATTGAAGCTTTCAAGCTCGAAGCTGATCAGGCTGAGCGTGCAGGTGATTACGGCAAAGTAGCCGAATTGCGGTACGGCAAAATTGGTGAAGCTCAAAAGGAGCTGGAACGCATGAAAAAAGAATTGGCTAAGACAGAAACTCATAGTCGTATGTTGAAGGAAGAAGTTACAGCGGAGGATATCGCCAGCGTGGTTTCTCGCTGGACAGGCATTCCGGTAACTAAAATGATTCAAAGTGAACGCGAAAAGCTGTTGCATATGGAAGATGAACTCCATAAGCGTGTCGCTGGCCAAGATGAAGCCATAGAAGCTGTTTCGGATGCAATACGTCGTTCTCGTGCTGGTTTACAAGATAAGCGCAAACCTATTGGTTCATTTATTTTTCTTGGAACAACGGGCGTGGGTAAAACAGAATTGGCCAAAGCATTGGCAGAATATTTATTCAATGATGAACATGCCATGATCCGTATTGATATGAGTGAATATCAAGAACGACATGCTGTTTCCCGCTTGATTGGTGCGCCTCCAGGATATGTAGGATATGAAGAAGGTGGCCAATTAACAGAGGCGGTTAGACGTAAACCTTATTCTGTCATTTTATTGGATGAGATTGAGAAAGCCCATCCCGATGTATTTAATATTTTGCTGCAGGTGTTGGATGATGGTCGTCTCACAGATAACAAAGGGCGTGTGGTCAATTTCAAAAACACGATTATAATCATGACCTCTAATATTGGGTCAAATATCATACAAGATAATTTCAAGAATTTGGACGAGCACAATCAAGAAAAAATTGTTGCCAAAACCAAAAACGAACTTTTTGAATTATTAAAGCAAACGATCCGGCCCGAATTTTTGAACCGTATTGATGAACTCATCATGTTCACCCCCTTGAATCGTAAGGAGCTGCGTGATATCGTGAAACTACAGTTTAGAGGAGTACAAAATACATTGGAAGACATGGGCATACACCTCGAAGCCACGGAAGATGCATTTGATTGGCTAGCTCAACTCGGTTATGATCCTCAGTTTGGTGCACGACCGCTTAAACGAGTGATTCAAAAACGCATTCTCAACGAACTATCTAAAGACATTTTAGCAGATAAAATAGAAAAGGATAGTCAAATTAAATTGGATGTGATAGATAACCACTTCTTTTTTAGTAATCTAAAAAAGAAGTGACACTTACATCGTTTTTAATTTTTTAATACACGCTGTATCTCATCCAATTTCATCAATGCTTCTACAGGTGTGAGTGTATTAACATCCAAGTGATTCAACACATCACGTATTTTGATCAAAACAGGATCATCAATAGCAAACATTTGCAGTTGATAGGCCTGTTTTTGCACTTTTTTGATGCTGTCTTTAATCTGCCCCCCCCCTGTCCGTTCTTGTTCTAGGCGTTTTAGGATTTCATTTGCTCTGGAAACAAGCTTGGAAGGCATTCCTGCCATTTTGGCAACATGTATACCGAAGCTATGCTCGCTCCCACCAGGTACTAGCTTTCTTAAAAAAATCACTTTATTATTGACTTCCTTGATCGTTACATTGAAATTTTTAACGCGATTCAATGAATTAGTGAGTTCATTGAGCTCGTGATAATGGGTAGCAAATAACGTTTTCGCTTTCGCGGATGGATGATTGTGAAGATATTCCGAAATGGCCCAAGCAATCGAAATACCGTCGTAAGTGCTCGTACCACGACCGATTTCATCTAGTAGAACTAAGCTTCTATTAGATAGATTATTCAAAATACTTGCCGTTTCGCTCATTTCGACCATAAAAGTAGATTCGCCAGTGGATAAATTATCCGATGCACCTACACGCGTAAATATCTTATCTACTAAACCAATCTTCGCTTCTTTAGCCGGCACAAAACATCCCATCTGAGCCATCAAAACAATCAATCCTGTTTGGCGGAGCAAGGCTGATTTTCCAGCCATATTAGGTCCAGTGATGATGATGATTTGTTGTGTTTCATTATCCAAAAAAACATCATTGGTGATGTACTCCTCTCCTATCGGTAAGTTTTTTTCGATGACGGGATGCCTCCCTCCTTTTATATCAATAATATCCCCTTCATTCATTTGAGGTTTGACATAATGGTTTTTGATCGCAAGAGTGGCAAAATTGAGCAAGACATCCAGTTGCGCAACTAATTGTGCATTCAACTGAATCGGTTTGATGTATGCTGCCAAAGCATACACCAACTCATTGTAAAGCTGTGTTTCGAGGCTAAATATTTTTTCCTCAGCCCCCAATATTTGTTCCTCGTATTCTTTTAGCTCGGGTGTGATATAGCGCTCGGCATTCACCAATGTTTGCTTCCGAAGCCATTCAGTTGGCACTTTATCTTTGTGTGTATGTGTTACTTCCAAATAGTATCCAAATACATTATTAAAAGCCACTTTTAGGGAAGGGATCCCTGTATTTTCGGCTTCCCGCTTTTGGATTTCAAGCAAATAATCTTTGCCACCAAAAGCAATTTTGCGTAGTCGATCCAATTCTTCATTCACTCCATCAGCAATGACACTTCCCTTGCTAATCATCACCGGAACATCTGGATTCAATTCCTTCTCTATGCGATCATGAATAAGTGCACAGGGATTTAATTGTTCGGCAATCACTTTTAAGACCGAATTGTCCGTTTGTTCGCAAAGGTTTTTAAGACTGGAGATGATATGCAGAGCTCTCTTCAATTGCACCACTTCTCGTGGATTCGCTTTTAGCAAACCGATTTTGGAAATAAGCCGTTCCAGATCACCAATTTGTTTGATGGCATGCAAGAGCTTTTCGCGTATATCATCCTGATTTACCAAAAAATCAACCACATTAAGGCGTTCTTCAATTGGTTTTTTTTCCTTCAAAGGCATAATAATCCACCTGCGAAGGAGTCGAGCTCCCATTGGCGAAGAGGTTTGATCTAGGATATCAACCAGGGTGCACGCATTTTCATTTGCAGAACTCACCAGTTCTAAATTGCGAACGGTAAACCGGTCGAGCCACATGAACCGGTCTTCTTCTATCCGCGAAATCGACGAAATATGTTGTAGGTTTCGATGCTCGGTTTCATTTAGATAGTGCAAAGCGACACCCGCTGCAACGATTGCCAAATTTAGTTTTTCGACTCCAAAGCCTTTCAATGATTTTACATCGAAATGTTTGAGCAAAAAAGCAGACGCATAATCGCCTCCATAAGGCCATTCATCCAAGGTATAGGTATAGAAACGATCACCAAAAATTTCTACAAAATCAGCCTGACGACTCTTTTGAAAAATAACCTCACTTGGTTTGAAGCTTTGTAGTAGTTTATCAATATATTCCGAATTCCCCTGAGCCACTAGAAATTCACCCGTCGAAATGTCTAAAAAAGCAATTCCAAACTGACTCTTCTCTAGGTAAACGGATGCCAGATAATTATTCGATTTTTGCTGAATAATCGTATCGCTATAAGACACACCTGGTGTCACCAGTTCGGTGACTCCACGTTTCACAATGGTCTTGGTGGTTTTGGGATCTTCCAATTGATCACAGATAGCGACGCGTTGCCCTGCTCGAACTAATTTGGGTAAATAGGTTTCTAAAGAATGGTGTGGAAAACCAGCCAACTCAATATGGGAGGCAGAGCCATTAGCCCTTTTGGTTAACGTGATGCCTAGAATGCCCGAAGCTTTTACTGCATCTTCTCCAAAAGTTTCATAAAAATCACCAACCCGAAACAACAACAAGGCACCAGGATATTTCGCCTTTATCGTGTTGTATTGTTGCATTAATGGGGTTTCTTTCTTCTCAGTCTTTGCCAATGATTTAAAATTTATTGAAGCGGCAAAGTTAACTATTCATTAGGCTCTATGTGTATTAAAATTTGTCCTAATTGACGAATTTCCTGCTGCAACGTGTCTTTGAGCTTATGTGCCAATTGGTGTCCTTCCTTTACAGAAAGGTGCGCATCTACTACAGCATGTAAGTCGACATGGTATTTCATTCCTACTTTGCGTATAAAGCATTTTTCGGTATTAATGATCCCATCTACGTGATGCGACGCCTGTCTAATTTCTGTTATCAGATCGTCATAGAAGTGCTCATCCATAATTTCCCCGAGAGCTGGCCTGAAAATTAAATAGCTGTTGTATAAAATAAATCCAGACGCAAAAAGTGCCGCCCAATCATCTGCCGACTCGTAGCCCTTACCCAAAATGAGGGCTATAGAAATACCAATAAATGCGGCAATAGATGAAATGGCATCGCTGCGATGATGCCAAGCGTCTGCTTTTAGTGATGAACTATTGATTTGTATACCTTTTTTAATAACTGAACGATACAAAATCTCTTTCCAAATAATAATTACTCCGAGCACGATGAGTGTATACGGTTTGGGTAAATCATGTTGAGTCTGAATATTTTTCACACTTTCATAGGCAATAAATAAAGCAGAAGCAATCAAAAAACCAACAACGAGAAATGTGACTAGCGGTTCGGCACGTCCGTGCCCATAGGGGTGATTTTTGTCAGCGGGTTTGTTCGCATATTTGATCCCAAACAAAACCAACAAGGAAGACACGACGTCGGTAGCTGATTCGATGGCATCCGCTATTAAAGCATGTGAATTCCCAAAATAACCCGTTAGTCCTTTTATCACGACCATGCCCACATTCCCCAGCATACTGAAGTAAGTAGTTTTTAATACGGTTTGTTCATGGGTCATCTTGGGATAAATAAGTATCTGATGTTACGCAGTAGGTTGAAAATTTATTTTTTGTACTTCTTCCCAAGCAGCTTTATTAGCGGCGAGATAAATTTTGGCTTTGAGTGCAAAGTGA
>CAIOLR010000330.1 GCA_903859135.1 uncultured bacterium
CGGGCATCAAATGCGTTTTGATTTGCAAGCAGGTTTCCCTTTAGTTACCACGAAGAAGATGCATCTTCGGTCAATTATTCACGAGTTGATTTGGTTTTTGCAGGGTGATACCAATACTCAATATTTGAAAGAAAATGGGGTGACCATTTGGGATGAATGGGCTGACGGGAATGGTGATTTAGGCCCCGTTTATGGCCATCAATGGCGCTCGTGGCCAACCGCTGACGGCAGGCATATCGATCAAATTAGTCAGGTAATTAATCAAATTAAAAACAATCCAGACTCCAGACGCATTATTGTATCTGCCTGGAACGTAGGAGAGGTAGAAAAAATGGCACTTCCACCATGCCACTGTTTTTTTCAGTTTTATGTGGCCGATGGTAAATTAAGCTGTCAGCTGTATCAGCGTAGTGCCGATATTTTTTTGGGAGTACCTTTTAACATTGCTTCGTATGCTTTGCTCACGCTGATGATGGCGCAAGTTTGCAATCTGCAGCCTGGAGATTTTGTTCATACGCTGGGCGATGCTCATTTGTACAACAATCATATCCAACAAACACATTTACAATTGAGTCGTGAGCCCAAGCCTTTACCACAAATGAAACTTAACTCAATGGTCAAAAATATTTTTGACTTTAAGTTTGACGATTGCACACTCGAAAATTACGATCCACACCCACATATTAAAGCCCCCGTAGCTGTTTAAAGTCTTGCTAATCGAAATTCTGATAAAAATTCACATAATAAATTATGGATATAACAAAAGACAGTAACGGAACAGTACTTACTGAAGGAGATTCCGTACAACTTATTAAAACTTTAAAGGTAAAAGGTTCATCCATCACGTTGAAAATGGGAACAACCGTAAAAAATATCCGCCTAACTTCTGATCCTGAAGAAGTAGAATGTCGTGTCGATAAAAGTACCTTGGTACTTAAAACATGTTTTCTGAAGAAAAAGAATTAGTACAGAAAACCATCATCCGCTGCCGCTCACAAACCCTAAATAATTGATAGCTTCACGGCTATCAAAGAACAATTAAATCCATGAAAAATGCTGAATATCCTTGTTGCTGCAGACGAAAATAATGGTATCGGAAAGGATAACCAATTGTTGTGGCATTTACCGGCCGATCTAAAAAACTTTAAACAGTTGAGTATGGGTCATGCGGTTGTCATGGGCCGAAAAACGTACGATTCTATAGGCAAGCCCTTACCCAATCGTAGGAATATAGTGATTACACGTCAAGCTGATTTGAACATCCATGGCTGCCAAGTCGTTCATTCCTTGCAACAGGCATTAGATGCTTGCAAAAATGATGGTACCGTATTCATCATTGGGGGAGCTGAAATTTATCATCAAGCGATATTGTTTTGTAATACCATTTTCCTAACAAGGGTGCACCATCAATTCGAAGCAGATACGTTCTTTCCTGAAATAGATCCCGCTATTTGGGAGGAAATAGAAAAAAAAGATTATCCAGCCGATGCAAAGCACAAAGTTCCGTACAGCTTTTTGGTGTATAAGAAAAAGGTCGTGTAAGTAGAGAGGGCTGAAAGCCCTCCCTTTACTTACACGACCCAAAAAATAACGTCAAAAAAAATCCTATTTTTGAGCGTCATGAATTTCATCTTCCCAGGATTTCTGTTTGCCCTTCTGGCTGTCGCTATACCGATTATTATCCATTTGTTTAACCTCCGGAAGTTTAAGAAGGTTTATTTTAGCAATGTTCAGTTTTTAAAAGCACTTCAACAGCAAACTTCGTCTAGTCAGCGATTGAAAGAGCGTTTGATATTAGCTGCACGTCTTTTAGCGATCATTTTTTTGGTTTTGGCCTTTGCTAAACCATATATTCCAGCGAAGACTCAACCAAGTGCAACATTCCAGAATCATGTGGTAAGCATTTACGTGGACAACTCGTTCAGTATGGGAACGGTGAACAAAGAAGGTACGCTACTTGACGAAGCCAAACGTAAGGCAAAAGAAATTGC
>CAIOLR010000331.1 GCA_903859135.1 uncultured bacterium
AAAATTATTGTTGAATAAAATTTAAACAGGCTCTAAGAACAAAGTGGTTTAATTTTTATCAAATTAAAACTTTAGACCACCTCATATGCAAGAATAGATGCAAATAAATGAGCTGACTGATTTTGTACAGTTTTGTGCCAACTTATTATTTCACTCTCATCGGTATATTCTTTTTCAATGATGTTATCATCAAATATCAAATAAGCATTCTGGTTTTCATGAGCGCGAATCAATGGTTTTACTTCTTTCTAAAGATCCTTGGCTACTCTTTTTTAATGATGGTAAAAAACGAGTCACTTGACCATGGGGTATAACCCCTGCTAATACTGAAGCTAATCCAGTGGCTTTAGTATTACCAAAACTTGGCTGCGTGTAGTTCTGTATGATCCTGTTTGTTTAATTCGCTACATTTGGCCCGATTTATTACACCCATTTATAGCATCAAGGCCATGTCTCCGTTATCAAATTCTGCAAAAAATTCATCTTCAGATACCATTGTGGCATTAGCTACGCCGAGCGGTGTGGGTGCAATTGGGGTCATTCGTCTGTCTGGGCCCGAAGCAATCACGATCGCGAATGCTGTTTTTGGTGGGAAAGATCTGACTAAGCAAGCCTCGCACACCATTCATTTCGGTACGATACGTGATGGAAAGGCCATATTAGATGAAGTACTGGTTTCTTTATTTATAGCCCCACATTCGTACACGAAGGAAAATGTGGTCGAAATATCCACCCATGGTTCTCCTTTTATTATCGAAAATAGCATCAAATTATTCGTGAAAAATGGCGCACGTGCAGCAAAGCCAGGAGAATTTACTTTGCGTGCTTTTTTAAACGGACAGCTAGATTTATCACAGGCGGAAGCGGTTGCCGATCTGATTGCCTCTAATTCGCAAGCTTCGCATCAGGTAGCCATGCAACAAATGCGTGGTGGTTTTTCTTCCGAATTACAAGGCCTTCGGAACCAGCTCATTCATTTTGCATCGATGATCGAATTGGAGCTCGATTTTTCTGAAGAGGATGTTGAGTTTGCTAATCGCGATGATCTGAAGGGTTTGATTTATCGGATCAATCACATGATCCACCGTTTGATGCAATCGTTTGAGCAAGGCAATGTGATGAAAAATGGGGTCCCAGTAGTGATTGCTGGTAAACCCAATGTCGGAAAATCAACCCTCCTCAATGCACTGCTCAATGAGGATAGGGCCATTGTTTCTGAAATTGCGGGTACCACGCGCGACACCATTGAAGATGAGATGACTATTGGTGGCATCAAGTTTCGGTTTATTGATACAGCTGGCATTAGGGATACAGAAGATACCGTGGAGGCTTTGGGCGTGTTGCGCACTCATGAGAAGATGAGGCAAGCCAAATTGATTATTTACTTGTTTGATCCATCGCAAAGTGCTGAAGAAATTGTGGAGCAGTTGGATCAGATCAGATTATTGAATATTCCGCACATCACGCTGCTGAACAAACAGGATTTGATGAAACACGATTTAAATCCGAAGCTACATGCTGCCGACTTTCATCTTATCTCAGCCAAAAATAAGGAGGGGATTGATAGCCTTAAGGTTAAAATTTTGCACAAACTCAATTTGCATCAAATCAGTACGGACGATGTGTTAGTGAGTAACATTCGTCATCTAGAAGCCCTCCAAAAAACCAAAGAATCGCTAGAACTAGTGCTTCAAGGAATTGACAGCCAAATGGTTACTTCCGATTTCTTAGCGCTAGATATCAAACAGGCACTCCACTACTTAGGCGAAATCACAGGAACGGTGACCACCGATGACTTGCTGGAAAATATATTTTCTAAGTTTTGTATCGGGAAGTGAGTGGTGTTCTCTTAAAAATAGTACAGTAAGGCAAAAAAAAGATCAAACAACCACATTCTTTTTGCCAAAGTCGAAATGATAGATTTAGATAATTTCTTAACACCTCTCCATGCCCTTATTCCTAAACCACCACAACACACTCCACGAAGTAAAAGAAAAACCCTTCAAACTAGAAAGAGATATTCAGAAGCTATTTGAAGCAAACCTAGCCACCATCATGGGTTTGGAGCTAGTCAAATCTGAATTCACCATCAAAAACAAACGCATCGATACCCTCGCGTTTGATCCAGAAAGTAAGTCGTTTATCATTATTGAATACAAGCGAGACAAAAATCATAGCGTAGTTGATCAGGGGTTTACCTATCTCGGTTTGATGCTCGAAAACAAAGCCGATTTCATTGTAGAGTATAATGAGACGTTGGCGGGGGATTTAAAAAGGGAAAGTGTGGATTGGAGTCAAACCCGAGTGGTTTTGTGTCGACTAGTTTTACGGACAACCAAATCCAGGCAGCTAACTTTAAAGATATCGCGATTGAGTTGTGGGAGATCAAGCAGTACGAAAATGGGACGGTTGTAATCAAGCCAATCAAAAAATCAAATACAGCCGAAAGCATTAAACCATTGGCACAACAAAGCGGTGTGATGAAAAATGTTTCCAAAGAAATTAAAGTTTACACCGAACAGGAGCATGTAGAGCGAGCATCAGCATCTGCCGTCGAGCTGTATGAAAAATTTAAAGCAGCGATATTGAATCTAGCTGATGATATCGAAGTAAAGCCACAGAAAGAACATATTGCTTTCAAAAAAGGGAAAAACATTGTTGATATCACTATCCTCAAAAATTCACTAAAAATCTGGATCAATCTCAAAAAAAGGCAATTGGACGATCCGAAAGATATTATGCGTGATGTTTCTGGAATAGGTCATTGGGGTAACGGCGATTATGAAATACGAGTAGGTGATGATGACAATTTGGAATACCTGATGAGTTTGATTAAACAAGCCATTAAAAATAAAACGCATCACACACTAGCTTTTTCACGACTCGCGAATTAGTATAGTGAGAAGAGGACAATTAAGCAGCATAGCATGAGATTAGTCCTCGCTAAAATACACCATTCGCACAGCCAATAAATTCTATTTTAAAAGGATTCTATAAATTGAAAAATTGGTTAGATTTGACCTCCTAAAAACAGATAATTCAAAATAAAATATGCAAGGTAAAGGACTAGTTAAATTCGCCGCAATCATTTTAGCAATTGCGTGTTTATACTCACTCTCTTTCACGTGGATTGCCAAACATGTAGAAGATAATGCTAAAAAGTACGCCAATGGTAATCTGACCAAAGAGAAAGCCTATCTAGATTCCGTATCTACCCAACCCGTTTGGGGTGTTGTGAAGTACATCACGTATCAGTACGCCAAAGAGCGCGAAATACCGCTAGGGCTCGACTTAAAGGGTGGTATGAACGTGACCATGCAAATTTCGTTAACGGAGCTTGTTCGTAATTTGGCTAACAATAGTTCCGACGTAGGTTTTAATGTGGCTTTGGGCAATGCCGAGGCTCGTTTGGCAACCAGTCAGAAGGATTTTATTACCCTTTTTGGTGAGGAGTTTGAAAAGGCTAATCCAGGCAAGAAAATGGCTCCTTTGTTTTCTACAAAAGAAAATACGGCCAATATTAAAGTAGATGCAAGCAATGCAGATGTTTTAAACTTTTTGCGTAAGGAGTCTAAAAGTGCCATCGAGCGTTCCTTTAATATTCTTCGTACCCGTATTGATAAATTTGGTGTGACGTCTCCCAATATTCAATTGCAAGAGGGCACCAATCGTATTCTGATTGAATTACCAGGTGTGTCAGATCCGGATCGTGTGCGTAAGCTTTTACAAGGCTCAGCCAAGCTGGAATTCTGGGAGACCTACGATAATTTTGAGTCTTTTCCATTGCTCGAAAATTTAAATAAAGCTTTAGGCGCTTTGGCAGTAAGCAGTGCCGATAGTGCAAAGAAAGTAGCTTCTGTGGCTAAAGCAGATACTGCCACTGCTAGTAGTAAATTGTCTTCTCTGGTTGCTAAAAATGACGCATCTAAAAAAGATACAGCCTCATTAAATAAATCTACTGATCAAGCCAAAAAGAATCCACTTTTTGCGTTACTAAGCCCATCAACGTATCAAACCCAAGATGGAAAAACGGCATTGCGACCTGGTCCGACTGTGGGTTGGGTGCTTCAAAAGGATACAGCTCAAGTAAGTGCTTATATTCATTCTGAAATAGGACGCTCCATCATTCCAAAAAATATAAAATTTGCATGGGCGGTTAAATCGATTTCTGCAGAGTCAAAAGTATATGAGCTATATGCATTAAAAACAAGTACGATGGACGGTGGCCCAGTTTTGGGTGGTGATGTGATTTCTGATGCGCGTGCAGATTACGGTCAGACTGGTAGCCCAGAGGTGATCATGGTGATGAACAGTGAAGGTGCTCGCTCCTGGCGCAATGTGACGGCTGCAGCTTCTGCTGATCCAAAAAACAAAAAGAGTATTGCCATTGTATTGGATAATGTGGTGTATTCAGCACCCACGGTACAAAATGAAATTCCCAACGGTATTTCCTCAATCAGTGGAAATTTCACGGTCGAAGACACCAAAGATTTAGCGAACGTTTTAAAAGCAGGTAGGTTACCCGCTCCAGCCCGAATTGTTGAAGAAGCCATTGTTGGTCCATCCTTAGGTGAGGCAGCCATTCATGCAGGTCTATTATCGGCCCTCATTGGTTTGGTGGTGGTGCTTGTTTTCATGATGTTATACTATAATCGTGCAGGTACGGTAGCTAACATTGCCGTATTTGTCAATTTGTTTTTCTTGATGGGGGTACTTGCTTCGCTTGGGGCTGTGCTTACACTTCCTGGTATTGCGGGTATCGTGCTCACCATGGGTATCGCAGTGGATGCGAACGTACTTATATACGAGCGTATTCGAGAAGAATTAGGTCATGGTAAATCAATTCGATTGGCTGTTTCCGATGGTTACAAACATGCTTTGTCATCTATTTTAGACTCAAACATCACGACTTTCCTAACGGGTGTGATCTTGTACGCATTCGGGTCCGGTCCGATACTGGGTTTCGCTACTACGTTGATGATTGGTATTATTACGTCTTTGTTTTGTTCAATCCTTATTTCTAGACTTATTTTCGAATGGATGTTTGAAAAAGGCTGGGATATCAAAGTTTCCAACCCTTGGAGTTCGCATACGTTTAAAAATGCAAACTATGCATTCGTTAAAAACCGATTCAAGTTTTATACCTTCTCTGGCTTGTTTATCCTCGCTGGTTTCATATCCATGTTTACACGAGGCTTTAGTTTTGGTGTAGATTTTAAGGGTGGTCGGACCTATGTGGTGAAGTTTGAAAAACCCGTCGATATCGAAAAAGTACGTGATGATTTGGATGAAACTTTTAAGATGACTACCGAAGTGAAAACCTTTGGTGCAGACAGTCAGTATAAAATAACGACTTCCTATTTGATCGATCGTGGAGATGATCAAGCGGATCATTTAGTTGAGGCCAAACTGCATGAAGGACTGAGTAAAGTCAATGTCAAAAATGAGATATTAAGCTCTCAAAAAGTGGGACCTACCATTGCCAAGGATATCAAAATATCGGCTATTTACTCCGTACTATTTGCCATTATTGTGATCTCCATTTATATTCTGTTACGTTTCCGTAAATGGCAGTTTAGTTTGGGTGCGATGGTTGCTACGGCACACGATGCCTTGATGGTATTGTCTTTCTTCTCCTTGTTTAACGGCATATTACCATTCTCATTGGATATCGATCAGGCATTTATCGCGGCGATACTGACCGTTATCGGTTATTCTATCAACGATACCGTGGTTGTATTTGACCGTATCAGGGAATATTTGAACCTGAATAAAGGTAAAAATCAGGACCCTAAGGTGGTTATCAATAATGCCATTAACAGCACATTGAGCAGAACGATCATCACCGCGTTAACTGTTGTTTTTGTGTTGGTTGTGTTGTTCGTTTTTGGAGGTGAGGTGATCAGAGGTTTCTCATTTGCATTGCTTATTGGAGTTGTGTTTGGTACTTACTCTTCCATTTGTGTTGCTACTCCAGTGATGATCGATTTTGGGAAGAAGGGCTTGGAATAGTATCCTTCCGTTTATCATCAACAAAAAAGAGCCCTTTGAATCAAAGGGCTCTTTTGTTGATGGGTTACAATGAAAATAGTTTACTACCCAGCATATTCCTCCCCCACAAACTCATGGGTGTGCGTTTCCATGAAGGCTGTTATTTTTCTCAAAATGCGGTCGCCTGTATTTTTACGTTCTGCTAGTTTTGGTTTTTCTCCTTCAATTAAATGGAGCAGTTCCTCACGTAGGGGCTTTCTTTCAGAGAATAGGTAGTCGGTCCTCAAAAAGGAATCAAGTATCACATTATT
>CAIOLR010000332.1 GCA_903859135.1 uncultured bacterium
AAATTTTAAAATTGTAAAAAATATCATTGCATGTAAGATCGTTCTTTACGGTATTTGATGATCTTGTGTTAAATTAACTTAAATTAAAATGAAAAAAAGTGTAACGGGTTTATTAAGTATAGCCCTTGTTGGTTTATTGGGTTTTATTGGATGTAAAAAAGAATCGGCAGTACCTGCTGGTGAAAGAGGTATTGTTCAATATTTGACGATAAGTGGTGTAGAAGGAGACAGCCCAACCAAAACTGGTTGGAAGGATAATGCAAAAAGCGGGACATCCATAAATGGCTTATATATAAAATCATCTGTAGCTGCAGCATTAACAGCGAATGGGGTTAAATACACCCCCGGGAGTCATAAAGAGTGTGACAATGTTAAAAATGAAAGCCTAAATAAAACGTTTGGCAACAATCATTCTTTTCATAAAATTTATGAAAAGAATGCTACCATAAACGGAACGAAAGTCGAGTTGCACTATTTTAGAAATAATGATGGTAAAATATTCGATTTGAAAACGAAGTGGGGTGCCGGAGATTATTGAAAGAGTTCGGACTATAAGAAATTCAATGGCAATTACGATCCTTCTAAACGTTATAAAGATGGTGGCAACTTGAAAAGTGCAGGTTATTTCAAAGATGACAAAAATCGTTTTGATTATAAACCTGGTACTAACTATGGTCCTGTTAATAATCAGCCAAACAATAGACCTCCTTTCTCTGGTATTACCAATAATAATGGGGCTAAAAACATCCCTGAATATCGCCCTAATAACGATGGTAGTCATGGTGGCCAACCTCATCCATAATCACTTTTATCGGGATAGATCATGGCACTAAATGGCCAATTCGGCTTTTTCCCGATATTTCTCTATAAACGGCTCGGTTTCTGCATAAAATCATGAGCCACTGCTCAAAACACTGAATAATTAAAAGCGAAGCGAATTCTTGAACTCGTTAAAAAAATAAACTAAATACATGAGAATATTTTCTAAGATGCTGTTGATTTTATGCAGCATGCTCTTTTATTCAAATCTGGTAAAAGCACAACAACCTGCCATTACTCTGAGTGCGGATCCTATTGCTTTTGGAGGCAGTTGGATACCTGTTAAAGTAAGTATTCCCCAAAGTAAGGTTAGTAGCAGCCCAACTACAGTGATTCTTACTTATACAGGAAGTGGCGAACGGTTTCTTGATAACCCACCTCAATCGATATTGATTCCACCAAATAAAAGTAAAGTTGAATTCGATATTGATATAGAAGATATTCCCGATAGCGATCAGCTAGTGAATATATCGGCTCGTGCAACTGATTTTACAAATTCGAATTCATTAAGTGTGACACTGGTGCGGGACATTAAACTCAAAAAATCTAGCATGACACTCAGTTCTACTCCTATGGTATTGGGGGGTAGTTCTGTATTAGTTACTGTAAGGATTCCTGAAATTAATAAAAGTAACCTGCCAATTACTGTGAATCTTTCGTACGGTGATGGTGAATCATGGCTTAATAATCCACCTGCCTCGGTTCACATACCGCCCAACAAAGATGAAGCTGAATTTGAAATTGATGTGAAAGAAGATTTTGCAGTCAGTGATCAAATGTTAAATATATCGGCGAAGGCTACTGGCTATAGTCAATACTCAAATTCGTTACAAGTTAAACTAGTACCGGCTGTAGTAAAGGTGAACGATGGAACATTAAAATTGCCTCCTTTGCCTAAACTGAAAATCGAAGCTGGGAAAGTTCTTCCTTATTTAAATCAAGAAACAACATCAAGATCCTCAACTAAATTAAAAGGATTTTGGATGACTTGTAAACTGAGAATTCATAAGTATGGTGTACATGAAAGCTTCACTTCACCTCATCAACTGTATTTGTGGATCCCATTAGGGGATAATAGCCCACTTAGGTATTACGCACATGCCAAATACTTACCAGCGAGTACCGACATATTAAAGAAGTATAAAGAGAGCAAGACAGTACATCGTGCTAACAAGTATTCCCCTGAGTTAACATCAATGTCTAAAAAAGAAGATGCTAAGATTTACTGGGTGGATGATAAACGGGTGTTGTCGACAGATGATTTTGAAAAAAAAGTCCAGTTTGCCTCGTTAACAGGGTCTGGTTCTTCCTCAATAGATGCAGGTCTATTAGGATTTTCAAAAGTATTACCTGTAGCTAATAGTAAGCCAATAAAAACTGATAAAATTACTTTAGAAGGACCTAGCCAGTTGGGCTGTCAAAGGGCATATGCCCAATTTGTTCCTGAAATTTTTTATCAGTTAGGTGATGATAGTGGTGTGTTATTGTCGAAAGATGCCATTTTCAAACATATTAATATGGAAAAAACGACAACGTATGTTAAAGATCTTTTTTTTGATAATACGAGAATGGATCATAACATGGGTCAAGCTTATTGGGAGACTGTGAAAAGCTTTAATAAAGTAAATTTTTCAACGTTAGCTGCCGAAATAAAACAAAAAAATTGGTTAGGCGACAATGATATATATAATATTACCCTTGATAGTTATTGCATTCTTCTATTTAATTATGCCGTTAAAGATGATAGTTTAGGCAGCTATATCGTAAATGCAGATTTGCCAATAATAGGAAAAAAAGAGCCTGTTATTGACTTATATAAGCCAATTAACAATGCGCCGTCTGGTTATCGATCAGGGCATTCAAGCCCATCTATTGATTTATCGCAAGCCACTACACTAACGGCTGATAAAACCACCATGAGGGCAGGGGGCTCTCCAATAACGGTTACATTAGCCTATATCCCGGGCTCTCCTGGGGTAGGCAAAGTAAAAATTAAGCTTTCTTATGAAGGTATACCTGCAACATTTATTGAAGGGCCTAAAACAGTACTAATTGATGTAAACGATGTTGCTAGAATAAAAGGTATTCCTGCAACATCGTTTACTATTAAAACGACCGCTGACTATAAACTATCGGATCACAAAATAATTAAGATTATAGCTGAAACCTTAGACGTAAATAAGAAGCCCAAGGCTATAGGGAGCATCACGTTTACTTTGGAGAGTAATCAGTATGCTATTAAGGAGGTGGCTGATGCTGGATTTGAATTCCCACCAATCCCTAAACTAAAGATGGAGAATGAGGGTGTTACTTTTGATGCATTTAACAAGACAACGTCGTTGGGCAAAAACTCTCCAGATGGTTTTTTTGTTCAATGTAAATTGAAAGCTACATTCACAAAAATCGGAGGTTTTAATGGAGGAGACACTGAGAGTAAATATTTATTGACCGATCGAGTGGATGATCGTAATCCCGATAGGCCAATCTATTTTTGGATTCCATTAAAGAAGAATAATCCTTTAAAATATCGCATCACGGCGTACTATAAATTGGGGAATAGTGATTTGCTATACTACGGACAAACAAGCAGTGAACAAGATTCATATACGAAAATAACAGGGAGTCAAACATCAACTAGTAAATTTGATGAACAATTTAGAGAAGATTATAAGGATGAAAGTAATCAACAAGAGAGTACTCACACCAGTTCTATCACTCGTTTGGACGATATCACCACAGGAAATAGCTATACAAAAGGACAAGGAACTAGTATAAATAATGCATTAAACTTGCCTAACCCAGGGGTGAATTTTTCCAATAGTTTTTGGACAAATTCTTCACTAAATAAGTATAAAAATCACACGAATTCTACGACCAACTTTGACGGTACAACAGTAAGAAATCTTTTAGAAAAAAAGATTGGTTACAAGTTGAGTAACAGGTATAATCAATCAATTACAGACAATGTGAGTTTTAACCTATCTGCACAGCATTCAACAAATAAATCAAACATTGGGCCACCAATCCCCCACTTTGTAAAAGTAAGTGCCTTCATTCAGCCTGTTCTTACGTACTCATTGATCGATCCAAGTAATGGGACTCTTGACAATATAGAGGATTACATTGATTACGAGAGCTTGAATTGTTTGGGATCTAGAAAACCTACAACTGTGAAAGAATACATCCAGTGCATAATGGAGCCAGACCAATTTAACAATGATATGAATCCTGACAACCCAACATTGGCATGCTATTTACGTACGTTTCCACAGGTCGATGTGATGAACAAAGGATTGGGAAGTATTACTAAAACAATAAAAAATTATTTTACGGAAGAGTATTACTCCTATCATACGAAATATCTTGAAGATGTTCAAGTTGATAGTTATTCAGTCAATATAACCGACTTTAATGCACCTTATAGTGCTATTTTCGTTCACAAAAAAATTCCTACGGATTGTGGCCCCGTTAGTAACCTTAGTCATCAATTTACTTTACCACAACGTGTGGGAGATGATGGTATCTCAACATTTCAGTGGAATGCAGCACCCAGTGCAACTAATTTTGAGCTAGAGATCAAGGATGATAAAAATAATGTAATAGTAAATTATAATAATATAGAAAGAGAATATAATAGTGCTAATAAAGAACCGAAGCCGCCAATATTTTATGATATACGAAAGGCATACAGTATATCGGCCCCTTATTATGTGGCACGTGTAAGGTCAAGATGTGGTGCGGATGCGGATTGGTCAGCATATTCTGATCCTATTACATTTACACATAGTCGAGCAGGATGTAAAGTAACGGGTATTTCTGCAACACATATATCAGGAAATGAATATGATATCAGGTGGGATGCAGTGCCTGATGCGCAAGGCTATAAGTTAGAGTATGCGAATCAAGATGAATCATTTCGTGCGGCGTGCAAGGATTTGGTGTCTTGGTCAAAAGACCCCTGTGTCATTGATGTATTAACAACCAATTCTTATTCCCATACAAGCACAAAGAATTTCAAAATTAAAGTTATACCTATCTGTCCAATAGGGATGGGTGTGCCAACAGTTGCAGATTTCCAATTGAACAAACTAGTTTCTTGCACTGCTATTACTAACAGTCTTACGGTAACATTTGACAAGAATAATTACCCCCAATTTAAATGGAAGCTCCCATCTGATGGTGTTGCATCTATGATTGAGATTAAGGACAAAAATGATGAATGGGGTGATTCAGAAGCCGTGACAATTGGTGTGGTGTCTAAAGGAAGAAACGGTCCATTTTACAAATGGAAAAGAACTTCAAGTGATTCGAATAATAGTATTTATGTAGTTCGTGTATCATCACAATGTATTTTAGATGCAGATCCAAGTTCTAGTAACTGGACAGATCCTTCCCCCGAGGTAGAGTTCACAATTCCTATCATGAAGGAATCTGGCGTAAGTGTACAATCAAACAACTCCTTGTCAAGTATTGGTACCTCATTTGCAAAAAAAGCTCCACGTAATAGACGAAGTAATGAATCGAAGCCATCAACTTTACCAGAGCTGGAACCCGCGTTACATATTGCTCCAAACCCGGTAGCAGAGATGCTTACTTTTTCAATAACTAATTTGAAAAAACCAGCAACTGAAATAGAAATTCGGCTGCATGGGGTATTGTCAGGGCAAGTGCTACATTCTGAAAGACGAACCAATATTGGAGCGGGAGAAGCGCAGGTTATTAATAAAAATCTATCGTTCGGGAGCTATATTTTGGTCGTGATATTAGATGGTCAAAAGAAGTTGACACAACAGTTTATCAAGCAATAGTTTAAAATTAGTGTTTCATTAAAAAAAAGGGACTCGGCTTGTAAGCTAGGTCCCTTTTTTTAATGAAATAATTTAGGTCATCCCCTCAAATAAATATCCAAAAAGAACAATGCAGCAAATACGACGGATGCCATCCCATTGGTTGTAAAAAAAGCACGATTTATTCGGGATAAGTTATCGGGTTTTACTAGGCGGTGTTGGTAAATCAGCAGTGCAACAAAAATAAATACACCACAGCCATAGGGAATCCCAAGCGGTGTAAAAAATAAAGGCAACGCAATAAATACGGCTGCCAAGCTGTGCAAGCAGCTCGAAACTTGAAGTGCATGTCGTGCGCCTAACCAGGCAGGGATTGATTTTAGTTGATGCGCTCGGTCAAACTCCTCATCCTGTAAAGCATAAATAATATCGAACCCACTTACCCAGCATAAAACAGCTAGTGAGAAAAAGATGGGGAGCCAGGCAAATGCAGCTGTAATGACCAAATAGGCTCCTATCGGGGCAAGTGATAAACCTAAACCCAGAATCAGATGACACAGTGGGGTAAAACGTTTGGTATAACTATAGCCTAATACGATGGCCAGTGCCACTGGAGATAAGTAAAGGCACAAACGATTGATACATGCAGTGCTAAGAACCAGAAGTAGGCTGTTGATGATGGTGAACAGCAAGGCTCCATTGGCTGAAATTCTACCGGATGGAATATCGCGAACCAACGTGCGTGGATTTTTTGCATCAATATGTCTATCTAAATAGCGATTGAATGCCATTGCTGCATTGCGGGCAAAGATCATGCAAAGGATCATGAGTGCTAGTTTTACCCAACTAAATGGACTTGCAGTGGTTGTGATTGCCAGAAAGAAGCCAATAAAGGCAAATGGCAAAGCAAACAGGGTATGCGCGAAAAGCACGAGTGAAAAATATTTTTTCATAAAATCTCAAAACGTATTGTTGTTTTTATATTTGCTAAAATAAAACTTATTGTAATTTAAAATGGCACGTTTAAATCTGTTGGAAGAAACTCGTTTCGAGAAACTTCCCGTAACCGTTTACGCCGATGAGTCCATCGCTTCAAAAAAAGTAGCTCGCCGCATCGCTGATCTCATTATTAGGAAACAACAAAGCAATGAAAAAGCAGTACTTGGGCTTGCAACGGGGGCGACACCTATCGCGGTATACGAAGAGTTGATACGCTTGCATCGTGAGGAAGGCTTGAGTTTCAAAAATGTGATTACATTCAATTTGGATGAATATTATCCAATGAAACCTACTTCTTCACAAAGCTACGTGAGCTTTATGAAACACGGTCTCTTCGACCATATTGATATTGAGTTAGCCAACATACACATTCCTGATGGGACACTTTCTCGGAAAGATATTCCCGCTTTTTGTTTGGAATATGAGCGTAAAATTACCGCACTGGGAGGACTAGATTTACAAATTTTGGGCATAGGACGTACAGGGCATATCGGATTTAATGAGCCCGGTTCTGCACCCAACTCGGGTACACGACTGGTTACCTTAGATGATTTGACTCGTCGAGATGCTTCGCGTGATTTTGGAGGTAAGGCAAATGTTCCAACCAAAGCCATCACCATGGGTATCGGCACGATCTTCAAAGCGCGTGAAATTATCCTGATGGCCTGGAATACAAAAAAAGCAGCTATCATCAAAAAGGCGGTCGAGGGAGAAATATCTTCGGATGTCCCAGCAACCTATTTACAGCTTTCGGATCGGGTTGAATTTATTTTGGATGCAGATGCTGCATCAGAGCTTACCCGATTTAACACCCCTTGGTTGGTTAAAGACTGCGTCTGGAATGATTTGATGATTAAGAAAGCGGTGATCTGGCTCGCAAATACAGTCAATAAACCGATATTAAAACTGACCGAGGAGGATTATAACAGCCATGGTATGGCACAGTTGGCCACTCAAAAAGGACCTGTATACAACATCAATATCCACATCTTCAATAAACTACAACATACCATCACAGGTTGGCCAGGTGGAAAAGGGAATGCTGATGACAGCGACCGGCCTGAGCGTGCGATGCCAGACAAAAAGAGGGTACTTGTCTTTTCGCCACATCCAGATGATGATGTGATTTCGATGGGAGGCACGTTCATTCGTTTAGTTGATCAGGGCCATGATGTGCATGTAGCCTATCAAACTTCGGGCAATACGGCCGTTTGGGATGATGATGCCTTGCGTTTTGTAGAGTTTGTTAGAGACTTTAGTCAAACGCTTGCCCTGGATACATCCAAACTAGATTCCCTTTATCTGGATATGCGGAATTTTTTCGAGAGCAAGCAGCCCAATCAGGTAGATACCAAAGAAATACAAACGGTGAAAGGCTTGATTAGAAAGGGAGAAGCTATTTCTGGTGCACGTTATGCGGGGCTTAGCGATGATCATATTCATTTTATGCGTTTGCCTTTTTACGAAATTGGTAAAACGCAGCGGAGCTCCATCGGTGAAGAAGATATTCGCTTGACAATGAAATTGCTTCAGCAGGTGAAGCCACATCAGGTTTTTGCAGCTGGTGATTTTGCTGATCCCCATGGAACACATCAACGTTGTTTTGATATCATCTTGAAGGCCCTAAAACGTCTTCAAAAAACAGAAAAATGGGTTGAAGATTGCTGGTTGTGGATGTACCGCGGTGCGTGGCATGAGTTTGAAACCCACGAAATAGAAATGGCTGTGCCACTTTCTCCTCAGGAAGTGGAGAAAAAGCGTTTGGCTATTTTTAAACACCAATCTCAAAAAGATCGTCCTGTTTTTCCAGGGGATGACGCTAGAGAGTTCTGGGTGAGGGCCGAAGATCGAACAAGTGAAACAGCGAAAGCTTATGATCGATTAGGCTTGGCAGAGTATGAAGCCATGGAAGCTTTTGTTCGCTATCGATATTGAGTAGATTTGTCGAGTGCTAAAATCTAAAACGAAAAATAAAATGAAAATAGTTGATTTAGAAATACTTGGGGTAAAAGCCATGGAAGTTCAAAAAATGAGAGAGACATGTGGTGGCTCTTCCAATTGGATAGATGATTTACGCTGCTGGTTAGTGAAAAAAGGCCTATTCCCTCGGGACGAGGATATCAATAATAGGTTTACGATAAGACTTCCCCATTAATGTGCATTCGCTAGTATTATTACATCCTAAAAAAATAAAACCTTTTTTAGGATGTAATGTTTTATACACGAGGAGAGGCAATTTAGTTGTTTTGTTGCACAATAATAATCGGAGGGGGAATAAAATTTCCGAATAGTCCTGAGGGCTTAATGAAAGGTTTGACCTCCTTCCATGTAAAAAAATAACGCCCTTTAGGATAAATCTCTGCACATAAGTGCTCTCGGTTGTAGTTGTATATAAATGTGATTCCCTTGTCGCTGATGGAAAAATTGGCCAAATTTCTGGCAGAAAATTTTCCTCGAAATTCTCTCTTCAAAAATGAGCACATGGAATATGCGCGATTGTTTTTTTTCATTTCTGCAATCGCTTGTTTAGCATCAAGCTGCTGTGCCTTTTTGATCATTGCTACAAGTCCTGGTGTTTTTATAAAAACACTCTGAGGCATTACCCGTGTTCCTGCGTTCACATCGAAGACAATCGTATAAAATTCTTCGAATAAATGGCCTAACATCAATTTCCAGTGAAAAGTAATATCTAAAAAGCCATTGTCATTGTAGTTGATTTTATAATCATGTAATCCTTGCCCTTTTTTCCAGAGCAGTTCAGCATACGAAAGAGGCTTGCCACCTAGGCTATCTTGTAAATAATAGCTATCGAGGGCAGCTTCTAAATTTTGTGCCACAAGACTGTCTATTCCACTTATTTGTGGATAAATAACGGTGACAGCATCCCAATTGTGGGCTGCTGCATCGCCATTATCCCCCTTGTCAATAATGGGATCTTCATTAATAATTTCATCTTTGGTGTATATCACTTTCTTGGGCTTAACAGCCAAACTCTGAGCAAAGCTGATTGAAGCTAGAATAAAAATCAGTGCGACTGATGAGATTAATTTTTTTGCCATATATTAAATTTAAATAATTTATAATTAATATTCAAGTGCCTTTTTACAAAAAAATATTTTGGGAGTCAGAAGCTCTTCTTGGGATAAGACACTATTAGTACCTTTGCTCCTATGTCTAAAATTAGAGTACGTTTTGCGCCAAGTCCGACTGGTGGTTTACACCTAGGTGGGGTTCGGACTGCATTATTCAATTATTTGTTCGCACGTAAGCATCAAGGTGATTTTGTTTTACGTATCGAGGATACCGATCAGTCTCGATATGTAGCAGGTGCAGAGCAATACATTGTCGAGTGTTTGAAGTGGTGTGGCTTAAATCCTGACGAAGGGCCACACGTAGGTGGCACTTTTGCCCCTTACCGTCAAAGTGAACGAAAAGAAAACTATCGTCGCTATGCCGAAACTTTGGTAAAAGATGGTTATGCCTATTACGCTTTTGATACAGCGGAAGATTTGGAAGCCCAGCGCCAACAAATACCTAATTTTAGATATGGCCATGGGAGTCGAGAATTTTTAAAAAACTCGTTAACCTTACCTGATGCCGAAGTGAAAAGAAATTTGGAACAGGGTGTCCCCCATGTGATACGCATCAAAATGCCTACTGACGAAATGATCACTTTTCAGGATCGTATACGTGGACATGTGAGCTTTGACTCGAACCTCATCGACGACAAAGTGCTACTCAAGGCAGACGGCATGCCAACGTATCATTTAGCCGTAGTGGTTGATGATTATCTGATGGAAATTAGTCATGCCTTTAGAGGCGAAGAATGGCTCCCGTCCGCACCTGTTCATATTTTGCTCTGGAACTATTTGGGATGGAAAGACAAAATGCCCGAGTGGGTTCATCTGCCTTTAATTCTAAAGCCTGACGGTAATGGCAAACTAAGCAAGCGCGACGGCGATCGATTAGGGTTCCCAGTATATGCCATGAACTGGAAAGATCCGAAAACCGGTGACCTGACGCGAGGATTTCGTGAAATGGGTTTTTTGCCCGAAGCATTCATCAACATGTTGGCCCTGCTGGGCTGGCATAACGGTAGCGATCAGGAATTGTTTACCTTGACCGAGCTAGTTGATCAATTTTCGATTGAACGAATTAGTAAAGCCGGTGCAAAATTTGATTTCGAAAAAGCAAAGTGGTTTAACCATCAATATATCAGACAAGCGCAGGTATCCGAGCTAAAATCGCAAATTTTAGTTTGTTTGGCGGAAAAGGGTATAGCCGTTCAGGATAATCAATATCTAGAAAAAGTGATTGCCCTAGTCCAAGATCGGTTGGCTTTTTTGCAGGATTTCTGGGATCAAAGTTTTTTCTTTTTTGAACAACCTCAAGCATATGATTTCGGTACGGTAAAAACCAACTGGACCAGTAGTAAATCAGATTTTTTTGAAACCTATATTGCCCATCTAGAACAAAATATGTCATCCAATGCGCAAGAATTAGAAGCTTCATTTAAATCGCTCGCTACAGAAAAAGGGATGAAGGTAGGTGAGCTCATGCTTCCCTTCCGCATCATGTTAGTGGGGGGTAAATTTGGCCCTGGAGTTTTTGATATTGCCCATCTACTTGGAATAGAAGAGACAATCAATCGAATCCAAAAAGCATTATTAACACTATAATAAATTTCTAATTAGAATCTGTTTTAAAATTAAACTAGAATATATGAGAATTTCAAATTTAGGCATCCAAGAGATGAACCACCTAGCAATGATAAAGTTAAGTGGAGGGCAGTATTTTAAACCCGCTATTGATGGCTCTTTTTTAGCAAATGAGCGTGTTGCAATGTTGGAATATGTGCAGTCTCAACTTGCAAAAGAAGGGCCAGTCTTAGAACAACCTTCTTTGCTTAGTCGGGTATGGTCAATATTTTTTTTGGCCCAAAGCTAACATGAGTGATCTAGCGTAGCTACCCATTAGTTAGCCAGAATACGTGTAAACTGTTTGCCCATACCTGAACTAACTAATGTTAACATGAAAATACATTGCTTTTTTATGAGTGAGTTTTATTGCAAAAAAAATCATCCAAAATCTGAATGGCTAAACAAAAATTTTACGATACCACGATCAGACCAGAGAAAGCAATCCTGGTAGGAATTATTTCACCAGGCGAAAGTGAGGCACAAACACGCGAAACACTGGACGAATTGAAGTTTTTAGTGGATACCGCAGGCGGCGAAACCGTTGGTGTATTTACACAGCGCATGCAGCATCCCGAGCGGGCAACCTTTGTGGGTACCGGAAAACTGGAGGAAATCGCTGCATTTGTCAAGTCAGAAGAAATTGATCTGGTGGTGTTTGATGATGAACTTTCGCCCTCGCAGTTACGAAACATTGAGAACGAATTGCAAATAAAAATTCTGGATCGAAGCAATCTGATTCTCGATATTTTTGCTCGTCGGGCACAAACTGCACAAGCTAAAACTCAAGTAGAACTAGCGCAATTGCAGTATATGCTACCGCGATTAACTCGTTTATGGACTCACTTAGAACGTCAAAAAGGAGGTATCGGAATGCGTGGTCCGGGAGAAAGCCAAATTGAAACCGACCGCCGTATCATCTTGAACAAAATCTCATTGTTGAAGGAGCGTCTCAAGGAAATTGATAAACAAAATGAAACACAACGTAAAAATAGAAATCAGTTAGTGCGTGTGGCTTTGGTTGGGTATACGAATGTGGGTAAATCGACCATCATGAATATGATATCCAAATCGGATATTTTTGCGGAGAATAAACTTTTTGCCACACTGGATACTACTGTCCGTAAAGTGGTGATTGAGAATTTGCCTTTTTTACTTTCTGATACGGTTGGGTTTATTCGCAAACTTCCACATCATCTGGTAGAATGTTTCAAATCAACGCTGGATGAGGTACGCGAAGCAGATATTTTGATACATGTGGTAGATATTGCGCACGCTAACTTTGAAGACCAAATCACAACGGTGAACAAAACGCTGAAAGATCTGGGTGCCATAGACAAAGAAATCATCACCGTGTTTAATAAAATAGATGCTTATGTTCCTCATGAAGTAGAGCCAGATGAAGAACAAAAGTTAATGACTTTGGAAGATTTTAAACATAGCTGGATGGCCAAAGATAGCAGTCCTGCCATCTTTATTTCAGCCATCAACAAAGAAAATGTTGAGGAATTTAGATCCCTACTTTATGAAAGGGTGAAAGCGATCCATACAGTACGCTATCCCTACGATCAATTATTGTACTGATTTTATTCGCACGTTTCTAGCTCTTCGATGCGGTGATCTGTCAAGAGATGGAGGTTTCTCGTTATTTTTTCGATATCCCAATTCCACCATTGAATAGTCAGTAGTTTTTTTATTTGATCCGCTGAGAAACGTTTTTTAATCAGTTGAGCAGGATTTCCACCAACGATCGCATAGGGTTCGACATCTTTGGTTACGGTTGCATTCGTTGCGATGATGGCACCATCTCCAATCTTCACACCGGCCATGATAGTGGTATTATAGCCAATCCACACATCGTTGCCAATATTGATGTCGCCTTTGTTGGGGTACTTTTTCCCTTCCATTGCATTTTTCCAGTCCTCGCCAAAAATGGCAAATGGATATGCGGTAATCGCATTGGTGAGATGATTAGCTCCATTCATGATGAAGGTAACGTGGGATGCAATCATGCAAAATCTTCCAATAATCAGCTGGTCGCCTGTAAAGTCGAAATGATACTTGACATTTTTCTCGAAATTTTCTACGTTCTCAAAGTCATCGTAATAAGTGTAATCTCTAACAATGATATGGGGGTTCTTTACCACATTTTTTAAGAAGCAAAGTCGATCGTAGTTTTTGAGCGGGAATTTGAGGGTTTTGTTAGGGGCAGGCATATTGTTTGCTAAATGTGGATGCAAATATAAGAATTTCTAAAATGTCAAACTCTGCGCGCCATGGATAATTGCATTAACCACAGTGGGATCTAACAAAGTGGAAGTATCTCCCAAATTTCCAGTTTCACCTTCCGCTATTTTTCTCAAGATACGCCGCATGATTTTTCCTGACCGATTTTTCGGCAAGCCAGATACAAACTGAATTTTGTCTGGTTTGGCAATTGCTCCTATAATTTGGGTGACGGTTTGCTCAATGTTTTTGCGGACTTGCTCATGATTGTCCGTGTTTTTATTTAAAATCACATACGCGTAGATGCCTTGCCCCTTTATGTGGTGCGGATAACCAACGACGGCGCTTTCAATCACATCAGTTTCCATATTGATGGCATTTTCTACTTCGGCTGTGCCAATTCGGTGACCCGAAACATTCATCACATCATCTACTCGGCCTGTAATTCTGTAATACCCGTCCTTATCACGTAAACAACCATCCCCAGTGAAATACATTCCATCATATGTCTCAAAATAAGCTTTCCGACAACGCTCATGATCGCCATAGGTAGTTCGTATAATACCTGGCCATGGAAATTTAATACATAGGTTCCCATTTCCCTCCTTTCCCTCTAATTCTTTTCCATGCTCATCAACTAAACAAGGGTGTATTCCAGGGAGGGGTAAAGTGGTATAGCCTGGCTTTGTCGTGGTGATGCCCGCAATGGGCGATATCAAGATACCCGACGTTTCGGTTTGCCACCAGGTATCTACTATTGGGCAGTTTTTGTTCCCAATTTTTTCGTCAAACCAATGCCAAGCTTCCTCATTAATAGGCTCACCTACAGAACCTAGTTTTTTTAGTGAACGAAGATCCTTTCCTTGTAATGGTTCATCGCCAAAACTCATTAAGGAGCGTATGGCTGTTGGTGCAGTGTAAAAAATATTCACCTGGTGTTTGGCAATAATGTCCCAAAAACGCCCCGCATCAGGCCACGTAGGTATCCCTTCAAACATTACTGATGTTGCCCTCTGTGAAAGAGGGCCATAAACAATGTAGGAATGACCTGTTATCCAGCCGATATCCGCAGTGCAAAAAAACACTTCTCCTGGCTCATACTGAAATACTGTTTGAAAGGTGTAACCCGTGTAAACCATGTAACCACCACAGGTATGTACCGCTCCTTTTGGCTTGCCTGTAGAACCTGATGTGTATAAAATAAACAAAGGATCTTCGGCACTCATTGCTTCGGCAGTGCATGTAGGATTGCCCGATAGTTCTACTTTTTTTAACTCATCCGTCCACCAGCTATCACGTCCTTCTTTCATCGAAACAGGTGTTCCCGTTCTGGCTAAGACAATCACCCTCTCCACAGATTCACACTGTATCAAGGCCTCATCCGTTACATTTTTAAGGGGTATTTCTTTGTTCCCTCGAAAACCACCGTCGGCTGTAATGACCAATGCACATTGTGCATCGTTGATGCGATCGGCAAGGGACTGTGCCGAAAAACCACCAAAAACAACGGAATGTATAGCCCCTAAACGTGCACAAGCCAATACGGAAATTGCCAATTCGGGTACCATGGGCATGTAAATGCAAATGCGATCTCCTTTTTTAACGCCATTATTTTTAAGTACGTTGGCAAACTGGCAAACCTTAAAATGTAGTTCCTGATACGTGAATGTCCGATAGTCTTCATGGGGATTGTTTGGTTCCCAAATCAGTGCTGTTGTGTTTCCATTTGTATTAAGATGCCTGTCCAAGCAGTTTTCAGTGATATTTAATTGGGCTCCATTGAACCATTTGATATCGGGCTTCTTGAAATCCCATTCTAAAACCTGATCCCACTTTTTCCTCCAATAAAAAGTATCGGCAATACTTTCCCAAAAATTTTCGGGCTCGGTGATGCTATATTGATAAACGCGTTTGTAGTCAGCAAGCGAATTGATTTTTAGATTCATTTGGTTGTGATGGTTTAGCTAGGTAGAAATTTTGATTCTATTTAAGAATACAATTTTAGCTTAAAAAATCACCTCAACCTATCGCGTCTCACAATCCTCCAAACTATTTGAATCAAAAAGGAGCCCTTCCTTGAATCACTCTAAGAAGTATTGCAATAATTGCAATAACAAGAAGAATGTGAATAAGTCCCCCAAGATGGAACCCAACCATGCCAATAAGCCAACCGAGTACTAGGATGACGGCGATAATGTAAAGTAGATTTCCCATAATATGTTGCTTTTTTTCTTTGGTAGAAGAGATAGATTATGCCATGTAATGTACTAAAAAAGAACTAGGTAGTTAAGTCAAATCCAGGCCATAATAAATCGGTTTCCTTTCAAAAGTCATCTCCTACTATCGAAATTTAGTACCTTTGCGATTCTTAACTATTTTAATTACTGATGTTACGCAGCCCCTATTTTTCATATTTATATGATAGACTATTTTTGCAAGATGGACAAAGCGAAGATTAGAGATTTATACACAGATTATTTGTTGTCAAGTTTGGGA
>CAIOLR010000333.1 GCA_903859135.1 uncultured bacterium
CATCTTCAATCCGGGCATTGTTATTCCAACAACGAGTTGGGACCAAGCAAGGGAGCCAATAGCGAAATGGTATGGTATAACTAAAGCTTTTCTGACCTTGATTATGTCCTTCCATGACGCAAGAACTTTGCTGGTCCTGTCACTGTGGGATGTTTGCGTAAATTTTAAATTCATGTATATTTTTTTTTCCAAATTGAGAAGATACATAGCAATAATAATTAGTCACCGTTTGAACAGACAGCAACTCCTACATTCACCTACAAATTGGCGAGGTGAAGTCATAACAAGCACTTCGCACCGGATGGATATAATAAAATAAGCTTTACATAGAAAAAAACATCTTTCGACCTAATAGTCCGGTTAATGCTTGCCCTGTTGTGATCGATCCAGCGCCCTCGTTCCTCGGAACCAAATGAAATTTGAGGGAATATCGTTTCGTCGTGTATTATGATGCATTGAGGTAAAATACCGACCCAAGCAAATGGATAGAGCCATACAGTGATAATTTTAGAAAGGATTTATACTATAAACAAGCATGGCTATATCAACACACAAATCGTTTTTTAGAGCAGACGTATCGTGTACATACGCACAACGTCACATCCTTCCAAACTGATGGTGTAAACTAAAATAGGATAGGCATTGAAAGCCTCCAGAATTTGAAAAAAAAGACAGTAGGATGGATGAGTCCCTTTCCTATCAATCTCCTCTTTGAATATCAGATTCCATCAACATACTATTTCCCCTTTTAAAGCGATTCCATGAACCAATGTACGTATTGTATCCGTATTGTTTTAAAGAACCAATACAGTAACCTCTTGAGTTTACAGGGAGCATAAGTAATAAACCGTTGCTCCTTGACTCTGATTTAAAAAATATGACCTTGTAAAAGGAATTAAAAGTGCAACGAGAATGAGCACAATTCTACATGAGTGAATGATTCGTGGTCAATTTTTTGAACATTAATATTGAACGTTGAAAGATGAGAGGAAAATATCTCGGTTTTTTTGTTCTGCGTCCTCGCGAGTCAAACAGGGTAAAATTTTTGGCAGGGCAAAAGCCGCCTGCCCTTGTTCAGAATGCCAACCTTTGCTGTGACGGATGTGGTGGCTGTACAGAGTCTCAATGACACCTCAGTGAACCCTTGGCAGTAAAACGGCTTTGTGAGTACAATTCAAATATGATTGATTCAACCGGCAAATCTGATACATATAAAGAAGGAACCCGCCCCAATTTTGAAGCAACGCTGTGGAGCCATTCCACCAGCATGACTGAAAAGTCCAACGATCGTAGGAGTTGTTAGATTGACGCGATAGCAGCCACAGCAAAATCGGTATTTTATCGAGCAACGAACCCGCTTCGTCAAAGCAGATATCCCTCATGCTCTCTTCAGCAGTGCTGTGGTCGTTTATTTTATTGTTTTGGATGCCTATTATTTATGGCCATTTTTACTATGGCTATTTACAAATTTCTTATCATTTATTTGTCACCTGTCACGCATTTGTTTGTACTGATGGACGCAGAAAAGTGTATGTAGAAATGGGGGTTTCTACATACATGTTTTTACGTCCACTTTATGCGAAAAAATGTCGCACCTGACATGTAGAACAGTGGTGGTATCTCCGTATCTTCTACATACTGTGATCTGTGATCGACAGGTTTTACAGTCATAATGGAAATTCTCAATTTTTTACTCTTATTGTATGCCTGTGACGACAGGATGATGCCTGTACAGCTATGTTGACGAGGACGAAGTAAATATTGCATCGTCATACCTTCATACTCGTATTTGAAGCTCTGGCTTTTTCACGCTATTCATGTATGGAGACGAGACGCTTCAAGTCTTAGACGTTCATTGAGTACATTGATTGATCAGAGAAAATATCTGTCAAAG
>CAIOLR010000334.1 GCA_903859135.1 uncultured bacterium
AGGTGATTTATCCTTGTTTTTACATTAGTATTTGCACTTTTTACCGCTATTTGAACACCAACTACAAGAAGGAACTGCGCGAGCTGGCTGAAAATCAACAACCTGTGGATCCGAGGCAGTATGTGCTTTTTTAATAAACATCCACCGCCTCACACATAAACCTCACAATACTATCCGCCAGATTCACATGCCTATGATCCCCAGAAACAGCCGTTCTAACAATCGTAGACAGCAATACCCAATCTTTAGGGGTGTCTTTAAAGGCTTCAAATCCAGATAATTCCGATAATTTAAAGTCCCGCTTATGCAACGCCCGATACACTTTATCAGCAATTGATAGTGCATTCAACACCGCATCATCATCGTAATTAAACTGCTCGACGCAATGAATGCTGAATGATAATCGGCCCCCCTGTATGTTTTTGTAGCCTTTGAATTCCATTAAAGGCGTTTCGGCGAACTCAATAAAAAGCGTTGGCGTTTGAAATACAGGTTCGGCATGGTCGTCGGTCAGTAGGCTATTGTACCAATGGATACGTCCCGAAACTTCGGGAATAGCATCGTTTAAACGTTTTTTGATGGCTTTGTAGGCGAGTGATAACATAATCTAGATAAATTGATTCATTTCTGTTTTGATGGTTCGTAAAATAGCCTTCTCCAAATCGAGCGTTGCATCCATAAATTGCCGTTTCGGAATAGTGATGATTGAATTTTTTCTTTTCAGGGCCATGGCCTTCCAAAAATCTGCTTCTTGGCTGATGGAGGCTGATCGTTTACCTCGGGTGCGACCTACTGGCGATGCATGTTGATAATATTTAGCCCAAAAGAACTTACGCATCTTATCGGTGACGGGTATTTTACCGCCTTGCTGATGCAATTCGGCATAGGGTATTTCAGAAGCTCGAATACCTACATTCACACTATTCTGACTGCGACTGATGATTTTAATACTATCGACCAAATTGCCCGTATCGTTCAAAATACCTTTGCCACGCCCGCGACTGTTTTCAAACACACGGTTTTTGAACCGTTGCAAGGAACCACTGGAGGGCACACCCTGTCGCTTGGTAATATTCTCTTGAAAATGGTTGACGGCTGTCTGACCAATCACGCTGGGCATTGCGTTTAAAACCTTTTTAAGCTTCTTTTCAATGTCATTTAAAGTGAGGCCACTTTGCTTGATTTGGATTTTGGTCATTTCTTTTTGATTAATAGCCCTTTTCGGAGCTTTTCGAGCTCGGCGTGCGGTTTATCCCATTGATAAAAAGTTTGTACCATCCCTTTTTGATCGGCTAAAAGCACGATGGGTTTGTTTAGATAATAGCCGATATAGGTTCTGGATAGTCCAGCTTCAAGATTTTGATCACCTGTCCATATTTCACTCGCATTTCTCAAGAGTGCGAAGGCCGATTTTGCTATCTTCCAATGTCCTTGATCGATGGTTTGTTGATATACATTTTTGGGGAAATGGAGGGCTATCCCCGTGCTGTCCTGTAGTTTTACACCTTCCTTTTTGCCAGCCATGTTAT
>CAIOLR010000335.1 GCA_903859135.1 uncultured bacterium
CAGTGTGTGATGCTAATGGTGTTAGTGTCGGTAAAATAAACCATCGTCCTATAGAAAAGCTGTCGGAATTTATTGTTAAAATAGGGTAGTGTATTAAAATGTATGATGACCATTTTAGGGATAAATAACTATTAATCTCAATTTTCAAAAAAACATGTAAATACTTGAAAAGCAAACTTTGTTTCAGTATTTCTGGTCATATTTTGCCCAAATATTATCCATCATACATCTTGATAAACACTACCAGTAGTTAGGAATGCGGGAAAATCAAAGGAGACTTTCCTACTTTAAAACGGCTAAATAACAACAATTTATCCGTTGATACAGGTTAGTTTACACTTCCCTTTTTCTGAAAAAAAATCAAACCACTGGTGTGCCGTTAAATTGTTCATGGCTTCCAAGAATTTAAAGTCATCATATATTTTAAAAAAAAGCCCACCTTTTTCTATTCCCAATAAGGCTATTCTTTTTGAAATCGCTTTCCACCTACTCGACAAATATTATTCTGAGTTCCACTATTTTTTCCACCATTTTTTATCACTTTTGAATCCGAGTGGTGAGTGTAATATTATTGCTTAGTTGAATCCCCATAGTTGTAGAGTTCGCCTAAGACGATTTTTTATCAAAGTACTCATCATTCATCTATATACACGAATAAGAATATATAAATCAATGCCAATTGAATTAAGAAAAGAAAGATTGCAAATAGCCGTTATTGGGTCTGGATTTGCAGGAATAAGCTCCGCGGCTTACTTGGCGAAGCAAGGTTATGAGGTGCATGTCTATGAAAAAAATTCGGAAATTGGAGGCAGAGCACGTCAGCTTATCACAGACAATGGCTATGTTTTCGATATGGGACCGAGTTGGTACTGGATGCCTGAAGTGTTTGAAAGGTTTTTCAACGATTTTGGTTACAAGGCAGAAGATTTTTATGAACTACAGTTGCTTGATCCTGGTTTTAGTGTCGTTTTTGGTGCCAATGATTTGTTGAATATTCCCGCTAATTTTGAAGAATTATGCCAATTATTCGAGTCTATAGAAAAGGGAAGTGCAGAAAATCTACAGAAATTCTTAACCGAGGCAGAGTATAAATATAAAATAGGAATGGAAAAGCTGGTTTATAAACCAGGGCTTTCCTTATTTGAGTTTGCAGATAAGGATGTGATTGCAGGCTTGTTTAAGTTGCAGGTATTTACATCTTTTAGTTCACACGTGAAAAAATACTTCAAGGATCCAAGGATTATTGCATTAATGGAATTCCCAGTTCTGTTTCTTGGTGCTATGCCTGAAGATACTCCCGCATTATATAGTTTGATGAATTATGCTGGTTTAAAACTAGGCACCTGGTATCCCAAGGGTGGCTTTGGAAAAGTTATCCAAGCGATGATAGCCGTTGCAAAAAAACAAGGAGTAGAGTTTCACACCAGTGAGGCTGTAAACTCACTTGAAATTCAGGGAAAACATATTGTAAAGCTAACGTCTGAAAAGGGTACAAAAAATTATGATGGTGTTATTGCTGCTGCAGACTATCATCACGTAGAAGAAAAACTGCTCGGCTACGGATACAGAAATTATTCAGAGCAATACTGGGATAATAGGGTTCTTGCACCATCTTGCTTGATCTTTTACCTTGGGGTTAAGACGAAGGTAGATCGCTTAAATCACCATACCCTTTTCTTTGATGAAGATTTAAAACAACATTCGCGCGAGATATATAAAGAGGCCAAGTGGCCATCAAAGCCCTTATTTTATGTATGCTGTCCAAGTATAACCGATCCTACAGTTGCACCAAATGGTCATGAAAACTTATTTATTTTAATGCCACTTGCTCCGAATTTAAAAGATCCTGAGGCGGTTCGGGAACAATACTTTGCCTTAATAATGGACCGGTTAGAGGCTTATACAGGAACTCCTATACGGAAAAATCTAGATTATGAAAAAAGCTATTGTGTGAGTGATTTTATTGCAGATTACAACTCATATAAAGGAAATGCATACGGGCTGGCAAATACGCTCATGCAAACTGCAAACCTAAAGCCATCATTAAGAAATAAAAAAATACATAACTTTTTTTATGCTGGGCAGCTTACCGTCCCTGGTCCAGGTGTTCCGCCTTCTATAATTTCGGGAAATTTGGCAGCACACCAACTCATAAAATATCTAAATCAATAAATCATGAAAGAAATATTTGACAAGTTATCAGCAGAGTGCAGTGAAATGATCACTAAGCGGTACAGTACAAGTTTTTCATTAGGTATTTATTTTTTAAACGAAAAATTTCGTGGACCTATTTATTCTATATATGGATTTGTAAGACTGGCAGATGAAATTGTAGATAGTTTCCATGACTATAATAAAGTGGTTTTACTTTCTAAATTTAAAAGGGATTGCTTTGAGGCCATAAAAGACGGGATCAGTCTTAATCCAGTTCTCAACGCTTTTCAGCAGGTGGTTAATACCTATCATATAGAAAAAGAACTTATAGAATTATTTCTTCAAAGTATGGAAATGGATCTTAACTATGAACAGTATACTGCTGAAAAATACAATCAGTACATTCTTGGTTCTGCCCAGGTAGTAGGATTAATGTGCTTACATGTTTTTACTGAAGGTGATAAATTGCAGTATGAAAAATTAAAGTATTCAGCCATGAAATTGGGTTCTGCATTTCAAAAGGTAAATTTCCTCAGAGATTTAAATGCAGACTATTATACCCTAAGTCGTACTTATTTTCCAAATGTGAGCTTATCTGAATTCTCTAACATTGAAAAAAAGGTTATAGAGGAGGAAATAGAAGCCGAATTTCAGCTCGCCTTAATAGGAATTAGGGAATTACCTCCATCTTCTAGAAATGGTGTTTACCTTGCTTACTTCTATTATAAAAAGTTATTCAATAAGATTAAAAACAGCACGGTTGAAAAAGTTATGTCAGGACGGATCCGAATTTCTAATGTTCGTAAATTTGGATTGATGTTTGACTCTATCATCAGGTATAAAACAAACACGATATGAAGCAGGTTGCTTTTCTGATCATGATGCTTTTTGTGACAAAAACGTATTCAGCAAAATTGGAAATAGAAGAGTTAAAAACGTTGTTTGAAGCTGCTGCTTATAGCAAAGCTTCTGCAGATCGGTTCTTGAAACTGCTTTCTACAGTCGATCACTCTTCTACTCCGATTCTGATCTGTTATAAGGGAGTTGCTGAAATGATGCAAGCCAAATATGGGTTTAATCCAATAAGCAAATTAAGAAGATTTAAAAAGGGTAAAACTTTAATAGAAGAAGCCGTAAAAAAGCAGCCCGATAATTTGGAGATACGTTTTTTGAGACTTGCTATTCAAACCAACCTTCCAGCTTTTCTCAACTATAGTGATAATATTATTGAGGATGAAAAGTATTTGTTGGCCAATATTCAAACAATAAAAAATAAAAATTTGAAACAAGATATATTGAAATATTTGTTAGCTTCTAAACATTGCTCTGCAGAAGAAAAAAAAGAATTAGCCATATGATAGAAGAAGAAGTAATACTTGTAGATGAAAAAGATCAGCAAATAGGAACTATGGCCAAATTGCAGGTGCATATTGACGGTAAATTTCACAGAGCGTTCTCTGTCTTTATTTTTAATAGTTCAGGAGAGCTTCTGTTGCAGCAACGGGCATTTGATAAATATCATTCTGCTGGAAAATGGACAAACACTTGCTGTAGCCATCCGAGGCCTGGAGAAGAAACTATCGTTGCTGCAAAAAGACGCTTAAAAGAAGAAATGGTCCTAGAATGCGAGCTAGATCCAGTTTTTAGGTTTTCCTATAGGGTCGAATTTGATAATGGCCTTATAGAAAATGAATATGATCATGTTTATTTTGGTTTATCTGATGTGATGCCTCAGCCCAATCCAAAAGAAGTTGCTGACTTCAGATATATAACGATGGAAGAACTTCAATCCAGCTTGATTCACGATAATAAAAACTACACAGAATGGCTGAAAATATGTTTTAAAGAAGTCAGGGCTCATTATATAAAAAAAACAATCAATGAATAGCTGGATTGCCTATCTAATGATCACCGTAGGTACTTTTATTTTTATGGAAGGGGTTGCTTGGTTTACACACAAGTTTGTGATGCATGGATTTTTATGGGCTTTACACAAAGATCATCACCAGAAAAAACCACACTTTTTTGAAAAAAATGATGCCTTCTTCTTACTCTTTGCTATCCCGAGTATTCTTTTGTTCTTTTTTGGAGTTAGAGCGGGTTTTAATTTGATGTTTTACATCGGACTGGGAATACTTCTTTACGGTATTGCCTATTTTATGATACATGATGTAGTGATTCACCAGCGTTTCAGGTTTTTTTCAAGAGGTAAAAACAGATATGTCAAAACAATTAAAAGGGCCCACAAAATGCACCATAAACATTTGGGTAAGCACAACGGAGAATCCTTCGGTATGTTATTCGCCGCCAGAAAGTACTGGCAGTAGGTTCAGTAAAAATGAAACACTTTGATTATATCATTGCAGGGGGAGGTTGCTCGGGCCTTAGCCTAGCTGTTCGCCTTTTGCCTTACCTCAAGGCTTCCAACAAACGGGTGTTGCTGGTGGATAAAGTTTACAAAAAAGGTAATGATAAGACATGGTGTTTCTGGGAAGAGCATCCTGACATATTTGAACCTGTGGTATGTAAAAAATGGAATCGTTTATCTTTCTCTAGCTCTTTTATCCATCAGCAACTAGATATAAGTCCTTATCAGTATAAGATGATCCGTTCAAAAGACTTCTACGATTATACTGACGAAATACTAATAGGCAATGATCATGTTATAATATTAAAGGGAATTGTAGAAAATCTGTATACGGAAAATCAACGAGCATATGCAATCATCGACGGAGAGACTTATAGCGCTGATTATATATTCTCTAGTATCCCTCAAGTTCAAACCAAAAAACGAGCGTGTTACCAATATTTGATACAGCATTTTTTGGGCTGGGTTATAGAAACAGAAAATCCAATTTTCCATCCAGAATGTGCGACACTAATGGATTTTAATACCTCCCAGGAAGTGGGCACCTCATTCGTTTATGTGCTACCCTTAACTTCAAAGCTCGCTTTAGTAGAATACACGGTCTTTTCTGAGCAAGAATTGGCAGCGGAGGGTTATACCGGTGCTCTAAAGCAGTACATTGCAGAACAGCTGCATTGTAATAACTATATTATTAAAGAGCAGGAATACGGGGTCATTCCAATGTCTGACCATCCTGTTGAAAGCATAAAAGGTCGTATTATTTATCTTGGTACAGCTGGTGGATTTACGAAAGGGTCCACGGGTTATACCTTTCGCTTTATACAGAAGCACACAGCCGCTATCGTACAACAGCTGAATAAATTTGGAACGGTTAACATATCATCAGTCTTTCCAAAACGATTCAGAACTTATGATGCCACGCTCTTGCATTTATTGGCTAGTAGGCGCCTTACTGGTGAAGAAATATTTTCAACAATGTTTCAGAATAATAATCCAATAAAAATTTTAAAATTTTTGGACAATGAGACCTCCTTGATCGAAGAATTACAAATCTTCAAAACCTTAAACAAAAAGGAGTTCACCTTGGCTTTATTGAATCGCACTTTAAAAGCATTAATTTAACTCAAATTCTTCAATAGCTTTAGTGAACTGTTTTGCAACGGAGGTGTTCGCTCGCAAGCGATAACTTAAACAATGCTTTTTAGCCATATATTGAGAAATCGGACAAGGCTGGTGTGTAATGTCAGCACCCAAAATATGTAGATTTAATTTGGGTGCGTCGAGTGCAGTATGCTACGACCAAAAAATCATTTTGATGCTTGATAAGCTCTGCTTAATATTGTATATTAAACTATTAAATAAAATATTTAATTATAACTAAAAAGTAAATAATGAATAGAAGTAAATTTATCGAATTGGTTGGTGTAGGGTCAGCTTCTATTGCTACTGCTGCCTGTTTTGGGGCCTGCAAAAAGGATTCCCCAACACCGAGTACATCTACTACGCCTGTTACCCCTACGCCTCCCAATACTACACTGTTTACTTTAGACCTTAGTGATTCAGCAAATTCGGCGTTAAATGCATCTGGTGGTTATGTTTACAAGAGTGAAATTATTGTGGCTAAAACAGTTTTTGGGAATTATATTGCCGTTTCTCAAGCTTGTACACATCAAGGAATTGCGGTGAGATATCAGGCATCATCGTCAAAATTTTATTGTACATCGCATGGTTCAAATTTTAATGAAAGTTGCAATGGGCCCGCAGCGGTCTCTTTAACAAAATATACGACTTCGTTGAGTGGTAATATATTGTCTATTAAGAGCCTGTTTAAAAATGAAAAAGGAATAATATTATAGGCCTGAAAAGCGATTGGAAATAGTCTTTTTTGTTGTGACGAAACTTCAAAAAAATGTATCCAACCGATTTATCAGAATCC
>CAIOLR010000336.1 GCA_903859135.1 uncultured bacterium
CATTCGGGAGCATCCGATTTTATTAAATCGTGCACCTACATTACATCGTCTAGGTATCCAAGCATTCGAACCTACCTTAATCGAAGGAAAGGCGATCCAATTACATCCACTAGTCTGTAGTGCATTTAATGCCGATTTTGATGGCGATCAGATGGCAGTTCATATACCGTTGTCTATCGAAGCGCAATTGGAAGCCAGAACCTTAATGATGGCAACTAATAATATTTTATCTCCAGCAAATGGAGAGCCGGTTATCAATCCGTCTCAGGACGTAGTATTGGGGTTATATTATATTAGTCGTGAAAAAATTAATGCAAAAGGAGATGGTAGTATATTTGTAAGTGTCGGTGAAATTCATAAAGCATTACAAATAAAATCGGTTGAGTTGCAGTCAAAAATACAGTTACGCATTACTGAAAAAGTTCTGAATGGCGAAGGCGTAATAGAAGATAAGACACGCAGAGTAGAAACAACCGTTGGTCGTGCATTAATCTGGGAAGTTGTTCCAAATCGTATGCCATATGAATTAGTCAATTGCGATATGACTAAGAAAAATATCTCAAAGTTAATCAACTATAGCTATAGATATCTAGGAAATAAAGATACAGTTGTTTTGGCAGATCAACTAATGTACTTAGGATTTAGATATGCAACCATATCAGGCGTCTCATTTGGTATTGAAGATATGGCTATCCCAGCAAAAAAAGTGGATATCATAAATGCAGCTGATAGGGAAGTTAATGAGATACAAAGTCAGTACGCCTCTGGTTTAGTAACAGATGGTGAGCGGTACAACAAAGTTGTTGATATATGGTCACATGCTAATGATCAAGTTGCTAAAGTTATGATGGATGGATTAGGTGAGGAATCGGTAGTTGATGCTCACGGTAAAAACGTAAAGCAAAAGTCGTTCAACTCGATTTTCATGATGGCAGAGTCTGGTGCTCGTGGTTCTGCAGCACAAATTCGACAATTGGCTGGTATGCGTGGATTAATGGCAAAACCAGATGGTTCTATTATAGAAACACCAATTACTGCAAATTTCCGTGAAGGCTTGGATGTATTGCAATATTTTATTTCAACACACGGTGCAAGAAAAGGTCTTGCTGATACTGCATTAAAAACGGCCAATTCTGGTTACTTAACACGTAGATTAGTTGATGTTGCCCAAGATTTGGTTATTACAGGAAATGATTGCGGCACATCAAGTGGATTGATTATGACGCCAATCATTGAAGGTGGAGATGTAGTAGAGCCATTATCTGAAAGAGTGTTAGGTAGAGTTGCCGTTAATGACATTATGGATGCGGCTGGAGAAAAAATAATAGTCCCAGCTAAAACCTTACTAAACGAGAGCTGGGTATCTATATTAGAAGAGCATAGTATTGATCAGGTATTGGTTCGTTCAATTATTACATGTGAGAACAGGCATGGTGTTTGTGCGGCATGTTATGGACGGGATTTAGGTCGCGGACATTTAGTTAATATTGGCGAAGCAGTTGGAGTTATTGCTGCGCAATCAATCGGTGAGCCAGGAACGCAGTTAACAATGCGTACGTTCCATATTGGTGGTGCAGCTTCAAGGTCTGTAGCAATCAGTAATGTACAGGTCAAATCATCAGGTACTGTTCGATTAAATAATTTAAAGTCAGTAATAAATCGTGAAGATAAGTTGGTGGCCGTATCTAGATCTGGTGAAGTTGGAGTTGTTGATGAATACGGTCGTGAAAGGGAGAGATATAAAATTCCTTATGGAGCAGTGTTATCCGTGCAAGAAGGATCTAAAATAAATGCTGGCGATATAATTGTTACTTGGGATCCATTTACACATCCTGTTATAACAGAAGTTGATGGAATTGTTGAACTGAAAGATTTTATTGATGGTGTAACTGTCCAAAAACAATCTGATGAAGTTACAGGACTAAGTTCATTGGTAGTAACTGATCCAAAGCAACGTGGTTCGGCAGGAAAGGAATTGCGTCCTATGGTTAAATTATTGGATGAACAAGGAAATACTATTTATTTACCAGGAACAGAAATACCCGCACAATATTTTTTACCC
>CAIOLR010000337.1 GCA_903859135.1 uncultured bacterium
CTAACAGTATTATAATATAGTTTAAGTTGCTCCTGTAGCTCAAAGGTAGAGCAGGAAACTCATAATTTCTTGGTCACTGGTTCGAATCCAGTCGGGAGCACCAAATTTAACTAAATAACTGTTTAACTATAGGAGCTTACAAAATGGGCACATATGTAACAGTTGTACAATGGACCAGAGAAATGACTGAATCTGAAAATAGTGATATGATAGAATATATTGCTGTTCAAACTGGTGAAAACGGCAAACCCACGACATTCAAAGGTGAGTATGCTAGATTGTGGGATGATGAAGCCGCAGCCAATGCGTTCTGTGCGTTTGCCAAAACATTACAAGCGGATCAACCAGAGGATCGCCCAACAAAAACAAAAATAACCAGAATAGGTTAATAGTATTGAAGAATTGTAGTTTAATGCTTTAAGAGAAAGGTGCTTCGGACGGGAGG
The DNA here is from genome assembly GCA_903859135.1 of uncultured bacterium. GTDB lineage: Bacteria > Bacteroidota > Bacteroidia > Sphingobacteriales > Sphingobacteriaceae > Daejeonella. The sequence goes on from CAIOLR010000337.1 coordinate 446, forward strand.
GGCGGTGCCTCCCCTGGTCCACCATAAGCATATTAACCTTTGGGTGTAGTCCGTAAGGATCAAGAGATAATTTCAAAGACCCCATATAACCAAGTTAGTATGCTTCTGATGGGCCAGTCTTAGATTCGACGGGGTAATGAGTATTAAGAAGATCTACACGGTAGGCGATGACCGCAAATCAAGCAAAAAACCTAGACGCAAACGCATCTAAAGGCGAAGTAACTGTATCAGCAAGCAAAGAAATTCGTTTCTCAGCTCGTTCTTCAGTGAAAGCCGAAACTTTCGCAGTTTAATCACTGGCGTAGGGTAGCTTATACCTAGTAACAGAAAATAGCAATAGGGACTTCGGTCCCTATTTTTATACCAAAATCATTGACACTATTTCCTGTATAGCTTATAATAGCTATACTTAAACTCACAAAGAAAATCATGGCACACTTTTTAAAGTCGGGCAATACATACAAAGTCGCTTCAGAAGAAGCATTGGATATTCATTCTACATTGCCTGCTGGCAACTATGTAATCAAGATTGATATGTTTGAAAACTTATACCTTGAACACATTGATAGCTTTAATGTATCAGGTAAGATTTACGGTGATACACTTAAGAATACAGATCGTATTATCAACACATTTTGGGAACGCCCTAGTTCTACTGGCGTTATGCTAACAGGCGAAAAAGGGTCAGGGAAGACATTACTAAGCAAAAAGATCAGCATTGAGCTGGCTAAGCAAGCGGTACCAACCATTGTTATTAACGATGCGTTTACAGGAGAGAAGTTCAATACACTCCTACAAACTATCAGTCAACCTTGTGTTATCTTATTTGACGAGTTTGAAAAAGTCTATGACAAAGACGAGCAAGAAGCTATTCTTACTCTACTTGATGGTGTGTACTCAGGTAAGAAACTGTTTATCTTGACTTGTAATGACAAGTGGCGTGTTGACCAACATATGCGTAATCGCCCTGGTCGTATTTTCTACATGATTGACTTTACTGGATTGTCACAAGAATTTATTGTTGAATACTGTGAAGATAATCTTAAGCACAAAGAACACATTGAGCGTATTTGTTCATTGACAAATTTGTTTGCTGAGTTTAACTTTGACATGCTTAAAGCATTAGTTGAAGAAATGAAC
>CAIOLR010000338.1 GCA_903859135.1 uncultured bacterium
ATAAGCCAGTGGCCGTAGTTTTTCCCAAACTTGACAACAAATAATCTGTGTATAAATCTCTAATCTTCGCTTTGTCCATCTTGCAAAAATAGTCTATCATATAAATATGAAAAATAGGGGCTGCGTAACATCAGTTAGTAAATCAAGGTGGTGAAAGTCAATAATCATACATTTAAAAACACGACCGAAAAATATGCCGTCGCTTCATTACAAATGAATGAAGCTAAAATCAGCCGCTCCTTGTTTTTTTCTCCCAATAGTGTGTTGGCAACTATCCAAAAGATGTTAGTTTCATACAAATAATGGTTAGTTCTTTTTGAAAGATGGTGATCGATAATCTGAATCACCCATTTTTAGATTATTTTTGTAAAAGTTTTGCGCAGACTTATTGAAGTAATTCACAGTTTGTGCGCTATCAAAGAATGCACATGTAAAATTTCAAAATAATTTTCCCTCAATAATAGGATTTGACTATCAGTCAATTAGAATCATTTTTTTGTTGATAACCTGTTAGTAATTCTAGTACAACAGTAAAGTCAAACAAAATTCATCCTAATTCTCAACACCCCCAACACCCTAATAAACTATAAATATCTATTTATAAAAAATCTTGTTTTTATTAAAACGTGAACAAATGAATACCTTCGAAGAGTTAAATCGTACAGGATTTATAGCCGAACACATTGATCCAACACTGGATTTATTCGATGAAATTGAAAAACTCAAAAAAGAAAAAAATGCAGTTGTATTAGCCCATTATTATCAAGAGCCAGATATTCAGGATATCGCTGATTATTTGGGTGATAGTCTGGGATTATCGCAGGAAGCAGCCAAGACAGATGCGGATGTGATTGTATTTGCAGGAGTACATTTCATGGCTGAAACAGCTAAAATATTATCGCCCGAAAAAAAAGTTTTATTACCTGATTTGAAAGCAGGTTGTTCTTTGTCAGATAGTTGTCCGCCTCACTTGTTTGCAAAATTTAAGGAGAAATACCCCGACCATTTGGTGATCACTTATGTGAACTGTACTGCTGAACTTAAAGCTTTGAGTGATCTAGTTTGTACGTCATCCAACGCAGTTCAAATCGTAAACAGTTTGCCAAAAGAGGCTAAAATCATATTCGGACCCGATCGGAATTTAGGAGCATATGTTGCCAAAAAAACAGGCAGGGATTTAGTGTTGTGGAATGGCGCATGTATGGTCCACGAAATATTTTCACAACAAAGAATATTAAAACTTAAAGCGGAAAATCCGAATGCTCAATTTATTGCTCACCCAGAGTGTGAGGAAGTAGTTTTGAGCATGGCTGATTACATTGGATCTACCACTGGATTATTGAATTATACGGTCACACATCCTGCAAAAGCGTTTATCGTAGCCACTGAAAGTGGGATTATTCATCAAATGGAAAAGTCAAATCCAGATAAAATGTTCATACCTGCACCTCCAAATAATACGTGTGCTTGCAATGAATGCCCACATATGAAACTCAACACATTAGAAAAATTATATATTTGTTTAAAAAACGGATTGCCAGAAGTTACCATACCCACTCATATCATCAAAAAAGCCAGAAAGCCCATTGAGCGTATGCTAGAAATTTCGGCTCAATTAGGTCTCTAAAAAATGAATACACCATCAAACAATTTTTTAAAAAATTACAGCAGCCTTATTTTGTTGCTTGTAGGCATCGTTGTAGGAAGCATACTAGGATTGGTATTTGGCAAACAAGTGGAAGTGATTAAACCATTGGGTGATATTTTTTTAAATATGCTTTTTACCGCAGTGGTTCCCCTCATATTTTTTGCCATTGCATCAGCTATAGCCAATATTGAAAAATCAGAAAAAATAGGCCGTTTGCTTATCACGATGGTACTTGTCTTTTTAAGTACGATGCTCGTATCTGCCCTGGTAATGGTCGCGGCTATCTATTTATTCCCTGTTCATCAAAATGTTCAGCATTTAAACGTGCCCATCGAGGCCATAGAAAATGAAACTATCGGATCTCAGATCACCAAATTGGTAACGGTAAGTGAATTTTTTGAGCTTCTTTCCAGAAAGAATATGCTTGCTTTTATTTTGTTTTCATTTTTGATGGGCATTGCTAGTCTGCGCGCCGAAAAATCGGGCGAAGCCTTTCGTCAGTTTTTGAACTCAGGAAATGAAGTCATGAAGCAATTGTTTGAGATGATTATGATATTCGCACCTGTCGGTTTGGGGGCTTACTTTGCTTATCAGGTAGGTGTACTGGGCCCTGAATTGTTTGGTATCTATGCCAAATCCGTTGGTTTATGTTATGGAACTAGCTTTTTCTACCTCATTGTTTTTTTTACGCTATATGCATTTTTGGCTGGAGGCATCCCTGCTATAAAAACCTATTGGAAAAATAATATCGTCCCATTAGTAACTGCTTTAAGCACCTGCAGTGGAGTAGCTAGCATTCCTGCCAATTTGGAAGCAGCCGAGCAGATGAATATTCCTCCTTATGTTCGCAATGTGGTTATTCCTTTGGGGTCTTCTTTACATAAAGAAGGGTCTGTCTTTTTTTCTATCACCAAGATAGCCGTTTTGTTTACCATGTTCGGTCGCGATTTTATGGATATAAATACGATTTTAATCGCCATTGGAATTGCTATTATAGCCAGCATTGCCGAAGGTGGTATACCTAGTGGAGGCTATATTGGTGAAGTTTTGGTGATCTCCATTTATGGTTTGCCGATGGAGGCCTTGCCTGTGGCCATGATTATTAGTACACTACTTGATCCTATCATTACGCTTTTGAACGTGACAGGCGATACTGCATCAGCGATGCTTATTACTCGTTTTTCGGAAGGTAAAAAATGGATGTACAGCAAAACATATTGATCCACATGGAAAGTTTCACAATACTGCTGACACACGGTAGTTAATTGGCCCTATTCACGTTACAAAAAATACAAAATCGATTCAGTGAATATTAGGCAATTTGTTCAGAAAGATTTCTATAAAAAATGAATACACAATCAAGCACTTTTATAAAAAACTACAGTAGTATTATTCTATTGCTTGTAGGTATTATCGTAGGAAGCATACTAGGTTTAGTACTTGGAAAACAAGTCGAAATCATCAAACCATTAGGGGATATTTTTCTGAATCTGCTTTTTACAGCAGTGGTGCCTTTGATGTTTTTTGCAATTGCCTCTTCGATAGCCAATATCGAAAAATCAGAAAAAATAGGAAAACTACTTATCATGATGGTCCTTGTTTTTTTGAGTACAATGCTTATTTCGGCTTTTGTGATGGTATTAGGCACTTATATATTCCCTATTCATCAAAGTATAGCATTGTTAAATATTCCCATCGAGGCGATAGAAAAGGAGACGATTGGAGCACAGATCACCCAATTAGTGACGGCGACCGAGTTTTTTGAATTGCTATCGCGTAAGAATATGCTGGCGTTCATTATTTTTTCATTTTTGATGGGTATTGCCAGTCTCCGAGCTAAAAAATCGGGAGAAGAATTCCGCCAATTTTTAAATTCCGGGAATGAAGTGATGAAGGAACTACTCGAGATGATTATGAAATTTGCGCCTATTGGTTTGGGGGCTTATTTCGGATATCAGGTTGGCGTATTTGGCCCCGAGCTGTTTGGTATCTATGCCAAATCGGTGGGATTATGTTATGGTGTTGGCTTTTTCTACTTTGTTGTCTTTTTTAGTTTATATGCTTTTGTAGCAGGAGGTGCTCCCGCGATAAAAATGTATTGGAAAAATAATATTGTTCCGTCTTTAACCGCCTTAGGTACTTGTAGTAGCGTTGCAAGTATTCCAGCTAATTTAGAAGCCACTGAGCAGATGAATATCCCTCCTTACGTTCGCAATGTGGTTATTCCATTGGGATCGTCTTTACATAAAGAGGGATCTGTTTTGTCAGCAATGATGAAAATAGCTCTATTATTCGCGATGTTTGGTCGCGATTTTATGGATGTTAATACCATTTTGATCGCTGTCGGAATAACGATTGTGGTCAGTGTTGCCGAAGGAGGAATCCCTAATGGCGGTTACATTGGCGAAGCTTTAGTGATTTCTATTTATGGTTTACCTCTGGAGACATTGCCCATACTGATGATCATCACCACATTGCTCGATCCCATCACGACACTTTTAAACGTGACGGGCGATACCGTGTCTGCGATGCTCATTACTCGTTTTTCGGAAGGTAAAAAATGGATGTATGCACAGGCTGTATAAATCATGGCACTCTCCTATCAAAAAAAAATCGATCCGCACACCTCTTTTGCAGTTTGGAAAATAGAAGAATCGATTGACGAGCTTCAATCCAAATTGCAATTAAAACAACACGAAGCGGAATTTTTACAATCCATTCATCACGATAAACGGAAACTTCATTGGCTCAGCACGCGCGTCTTGCTACGAACCATGTTGAACACGGATGGATATATCGACTGTAGATCAGATGATCAGTGCAAACCTTTTTTGGTCAATTTTTCGAAGCATATTTCCATTAGTCACTCAGGTGATTATGCAGCCGTCATGATCAGTGACCAAAGCGAAGTCGGTATCGATATTGAACACATGAGTCCGAAAATAGTAAAATTAGCCCCTAAATTTTTGTCTACGAAAGAGCTTTCGTTCATCAATCAAACATATCAGATAGCACATTTGTATGTTTGTTGGTGTGCTAAGGAAGCTATTTATAAGCTTCACGGCAAGCGGGGGGTGTCTTTGTTAAATGACATTCATTTGAAACCGTTTACCTATCAGGAGAGGGGGAAAATGCAGGCTGAGTTATTAGCCGAGGGTTCAACCTCCATCTTGGTCGTCTGTTTCGAAAAGTTTGATGGGTACATGATTAGCTATGTGCTTGGGCAAGCAAATTAACTCGAAACATCAACTTGTAACGATATATCAGCGAGAAGATCATTTATCATTAGAAAACCCTTTTTTTATTAGTGCTTCATAGACACTTGGATAGTATACATGATTATAAACCTGTGCTACTGACCCACTCCAATCTTTTTTTCCGTAGCTACCAATTCAGTCCTATTTGCAAAGTATTTTTCCATGATTTTATCGTATTTATGGATATTTTTTTCAATGGTTACACTATCATATTTATCATATAACATATATCCATCGAGCGGTATTTTGGGTTTCACTGGATTTTTGTCGCCTTTGATATATCCAATACAAAGTCCCACAATAGGGAATGTATTTTGGGGCAATTCTAAAACCTCAGCTAGTTCTGTTGGAGCGTTTCTTACTGCTCCAATGGGGACCGTGCCTAAGCCCATACTTTCGGCCACTACGATAGCAGTTCCTAAAGCGATACCAATGTCTACAGAACCAACCAAAATAGACTCTACGCTTTCTTGAATTTTCATGGTTTTTCCATGTTTTTTAAGAGCAATATTGGATTTATTGAAATCCATGACAAATACAAAAAAGTCAGAACAATCAATAATGTGTTATTGAAAAATATGGAGTAAAGTGA
>CAIOLR010000339.1 GCA_903859135.1 uncultured bacterium
AAGCTTTCGTCAATATTATGGCAATTAGCCGTGTTATTTGGCGAATGAATATATCTCATAAAAAACTTTTAGAATGGGGTTGCTCACCCAGTGAATGTGTTCTGGGCCAGAATTTTAGTACATTGTATTATTCCTACAAGTTAATGTGGATATCACCTTTCATGAGTACCATGACACTGGTTTACTTGTTTGTTTATGCCCCCATCACCTTGTTCGTTGCAGGTCCAATTTTATTGCTTTGGTTGTTCGCTCCATATATATCCTGGCAGATTAGTATACTTTCAACAAAGAAAAAAACACTGTTGTCGACTAATGAAAATATTTTTCTTCAGAAAATTGCTCGGAAAACTTGGGCCTTTTTTGAATACTTTATTGGCCCAGAAAACAATTGGCTACCACCAGATAATTTTCAAGAACATCATGCAAATTCAAAAATTGCTAATTACACCTCGCCAACCAATATAGGGCTTTCACTTCTTTCAAATCTCTCGGCGAACGATTTTGGCTACATATCAACAAGACAGTTTCTAGAGCGTACCTCTAAGACATTGAATACCGTAAAGAGGTTAGAAAAATATCGTGGACATCTATATAACTGGTATAATATCGAAACATTACAACCATTGCACCCAAAATACATTTCTACTGTAGATAGCGGGAATTTTGCAGGCCACCTGCTCACCTTAAATCAAGGTATTATTGAAATACTAGATCAAAAATTCTTGGGAAATAAAATGCTATGCGGTTTGCTCGATACAGTGCGTGTGATTAAGGAAACAATAGCTCAAAGTGATAGTCATATTGTGCTAGAATTTACCATGATACTAGAAGCGGAATGCTGCAAAGAGCAGACTTTACATAGCATGAATGATGTACTACATCGTTTAAAAATAAGCTATGAGTCAACCATAAAAAACTTAAATAATCAAGTTAACATTATGGCCAGTTGGTGGAATAAAATTCTGCTGAACCAGCTAGAGCAAGCGATTGAGGATTTTAAAATTCTATCACCATGGCTCTTAAAACCCCCTATTCCCCAGAAATTTGAAACGATTACTCACATTGATCGCAATATCACTCGGAACGAATTATATCAACATATTACCGACTTAATGCCTCAATTAAATGAACTCAAAAATAAAAATAACACAATCGAAGAAAATCAATGGATAGATCTATTTAAAAATTCTCTTATTGAATCACAAAATGCCCTAAAAGCTCAAATAGAATGTATTAAGAAGCTAAGCACTGAATGCGTTAACTTATGCGAAATGGATTGGGATTTTCTATATGATGAATCAAAACATTTAACGACCATTGGCTATAAAGTGGATGAACGTGTTTGCGATCCAGGTTATTACGATTTACTTGCTTCGGAAGCAAGGCTATGTATATTCGTAGCAATTGCTCAAGGCAAACTTCCTGAAGAGGCTTGGTTTGCTTTTGGAAGATTACTTACCAACGTAAGAGGGGATTTAACATTGCTGTCTTGGAGCGGTTCAATGTTTGAATACCTGATGCCTATATTGGTGATGCCAACCTATGAAAACACACTCCTTGATCAGACCTATAAAACGGTTGTTAAACAACAAATAGAGTATGGTAAAAGACTACACATCCCTTGGGGAGTTTCAGAATCTGGCTACAATATGGTGGATACGAATTCTAATTACCAATATCAAGCATTTGGCGTCCCTGGTTTGGGCTTGAAGCGAAGCTTAGAACAAGATTTAGTGATTGCTCCATATGCTACGGCACTTTCGTTGATGGTGGATCCTAAGGCATCCTGTCAAAACTTAGAGGTCTTGTCAAATTCTGGGTTCGAAGGCTCTTATGGTTTTTATGAATCTATTGATTATACCACTTCGCGTTTATCCAGAAATCAAAAAGAAGCGGTTGTTCAATCTTTTATGTCCCATCATCAGGGTATGAGCTTACTGTCAATCGGAAACTTATTACTCGATCAGCCAATGCAACGACGTTTTAAAGCCGATCCACAGTTTCAGGCCACCCTGTTGCTACTTCAAGAACGCATACCTAAAACTTCTGCTTCCTTTGTACACACTACACCTATAGCTGACTTTATTCCTCAGTTAAGTGGTACAGATGTACGCATTATAAAGACAGCTGATACGCCAATACCCGAAATACAGCTTCTATCCAATGGCAGATATCATATCATGCTTACCAATTCTGGCGGAGGATACAGTCGCTGGAAAAATATTGCCGTTACACGTTGGCGTGAAGATTTTACTTGTGACAATTGGGGCATGTTTTGTTACATAAAAGATCTTGATACTGCTTCTTATTGGTCGACCACCCATCAGCCTACAAAAGTAGAGTGTAATAACTACGAGGCTGCATTTCCGCAAGGACGGGTTGATTTTCATAACTCCCACAATGATATAGACACCCACACTGAAATTGCTATATCGCCAGAGGATGATATAGAGATCCGTCGTCTACATGTTTTAAATAAATTGTCTGTTCGAAGGACAATCGAAATTACCACATATGCAGAGGTTGTGATTGCCTCACAAGCCTCGGATATTATGCAGCCTACGTTTAGTAATTTATTTGTTCAAACAGAAATACTCGCAAAACAAAATGCGATCATATGTTCGCGTAGACCAAGAGCCAACAACGAGCACCCACCACATATGTTTCATTCTATGGTTTTAAATGGAGTGAAAAAGGAGATAGAAATATCTTATGAGACCGATAGAATGGCCTTTATTGGTCGAGGAAACACCCCCGAAAATCCCAAAGCAATGGAGGAATCCAGACCGCTTTCAGGTAGTCAAGGTTCTGTGTTAGATCCAATCGTTTCCATACGTTGCAAACTGGTGCTTGAACCTGATGAAAGTGTAGTGTTAGATCTTATTACTGGGATCAGCGATACAAGAGTAGGCTGCGAACGGTTGATCAAAAAATATCAAGACAGACATCATAAAAACCGTGTGTTTGAACTGGCATGGACACACAGCCAGGTGATACTCCGACAAATAAATGCCACCAATAAAGATGAAAATCTATTTGGAAGATTGGCTAGCTCCATCATCTTTGCAAACTCTTCCATGCGAACAGATCCTTCCACCATTATTAAAAATAATAAAGGACAATCAAATCTGTGGGGATATGCTGTTTCAGGGGATTTGCCCATTGTGCTTTTACAAATAACGAGTCAAAAAAATATCATTCTTGTAAAACAGTTAATTCAAGCGCATAAATATTGGCAACTTAAAGGCCTTCAGGTAGACCTCATTATATGGAACGAAGATTATGGAGGCTATCGTAATGATTTGCACAACGAGATTCATTCACTTATTCCAAGTGATTTAGTAGATCGACCCGGAGGTGTTTTTGTAAGACCTGGAGACCAAATACCAGATGAAGACCGCATTCTTTTTCAAACAGTTGCACGGATTCATATTTCTGACATAAATGGCTCAATAGTAGATAATATTAATCAGAAGTCTTACAAAAGATTGCGTATTCCATATATCTTAAAAAAATCAGATTATATTCCACAAAAAACGTTAAGTCGTTTCCAAAAGAACTTACTTTTTTCAAATGAATTGGGTGGCTTTTCACCGAATGGTTATGAGTATGTAATTACCACTGATTCTAAAAAAAGAACTCCATTGCCTTGGGCAAATGTAATTGCGAACCCTGATTTTGGCACAGTAATCACTGAAAGTGGACAAGCATATACTTGGGCTGAGAATGCTCATGAAATGCGCCTTACCCCTTGGAACAATGATATTGTAAGCGACTCGGCAGGGGAAGTTTTTTATTTACGAGACGAGGAATCGGGTCATTTCTGGTCTACTACTCCGCTTCCCAGATGTGGGCAATCACATTACATCTCACGACATGGTTTCGGATATAGCGTCTTTGAACATGCTGAAGATGGAATTTTTTTAGAAATGACAGTTTATGTCGATATAGAAGATTCTATAAAATTCACTGTTCTGAAAATCTCTAACAAGTCTGGCAGATTACGTAACCTCTCTGCCACTGGGTATACAGAGTGGGTTTTAGGAGACTTAAGACCTAAAACGGCCATGCATGTCATTACCGAAGTTGATACAGATACAGGTGCAGTTTTTGCTAGAAACCCCTATAATACCGAGTTTGTCGATCGCATTGCGTTCTTTGATACAGACGCTAAAACCAAAACAATCACCTGCGATAGAACAGAATTTATTGGTAGAAACGGTTCTTTGAAAAATCCAGATGCCATGAGCCGCTTGAAACTTTCGGGTCAAATAGGATCGGCTTTAGATCCGTGCACAGCAATCCAAGTACCCTTAGTCCTCGCTAATGGCGAAGAGCATGAAATTATTTTCAAACTAGGGCTTGGAAAAAACATGGATCATGCCCGGAATATTGTCAAAAAATTCAGTGGAAATGATGCTGCACGCCAAGCACTTGAAAAAGTTAAAAACTACTGGAAGGACACAATTTCCGCACTGCAAATTGAAACACCTGACAACTCCATAAACATATTAGCCAACGGATGGCTTACTTACCAAACGTTGTGTTGCCGGCTTTGGGCACGCTCTGGTTATTATCAATCAGGAGGGGCATTTGGTTTTAGAGACCAGTTGCAGGATTCCTTGTCATTACTCCATGCCAAACCCGAACTAGCACGTAAACAAATTTTATTGTGTGCTGCCCATCAGTTTCAAGAAGGGGATGTACAACATTGGTGGCACCCACCTATTGGTCGAGGTGTTCGGACACGCATATCAGATGATTATCTTTGGCTACCTTTTGTAACGTATCATTATGTAATACACACGGGAGACAAGCAAATACTGGACGAGAAGTCTACATTCCTAAATTCTCGCTTGCTCAATCCCGGAGAAGAATCTTATTATGAACTACCAACAATATCTGAGCAATCAGCAACACTATATGGCCATTGTGTAAGTGCTATAAAACATGGAATCAATTTTGGTGATCATGGATTACCACTTATAGGCACAGGTGACTGGAATGATGGAATGGATCGTGTAGGACACCACGGTAAAGGAGAGAGTGTTTGGTTAGGCTTTTTTCTTTATGACGTACTTGTGAAGTTTATTACAATAGCCGAACTATATAATGATTCTGATTTTGCCTCCCAGTGTAAAACGTATGCAGCACAATTAGCTGCAAATATTGAAAAACATGCTTGGGATGGAAAATGGTACCGTCGAGCCTACTTTGACGATGGAACCCCACTTGGTTCGGCAAGTTGTACGGAATGCCAAATTGACTCGATCTCTCAAAGCTGGTCGGTACTTTCTGGAGCTGGTGGTATGGAACGGTCTATTGTGGCTATGAAATCTGCAGAAAATAAGCTGGTCAATAAAAGTGCTGGTATTATACAATTGTTAGACCCTCCTTTTGATAAAGCCAATGTGGATCCTGGTTATATCAAAGGTTATGTACCTGGGGTACGTGAGAATGGTGGACAATACACTCATGCTGCCGTGTGGCTAATTATGGCTTTTGCCAAGCTAGGTGACAGTCGTCGTACGTGGGACTTGTTGCAAATGATCAACCCACTTAATCACGGATCAACAGATGATAAAGTAAGTATTTATAAAGCCGAACCGTATGTGCTAGCCGCAGATGTATACGGTGTTGCACCTCATACAGGTCGAGGAGGTTGGACTTGGTATACTGGTTCGGCAAGTTGGATGTATCAGCTAATTATCGGATCATTCCTTGGATTAAAACTTGAAGGAAATCGATTAAAATTTGAACCTTGTATTCCTAAAGAATGGAAATCATTTAAGGTGCATTACAGATACATAGATACCATATACCACATCGTTATCGAGCAAAAAAGCACGATCGGAAAAACAGTTGTATCAGTTGACGGGGATGTTCAAGATGGCCAGTTTATGGTATTAGTCAATGATAAAAAAGAGCATCATGCTGTTGTCAAAATATTTAGACGAGTAGGTTGATTAATCAATAGCGGGAGTGTCAAAATATTGCGGGTAACTGATTAAAGTTAAGATATAATGTATGGATGCAACTAGGTTACTTTTTTGGATGTCCTTGGCTATTGTCTTTTACACCTATTTAGGGTATGGTATGCTGCTTTTTATAATCATTAGCATCAAACGATGGTTTGTTAACCCCGCTGCAAAATCAAGTAGGGTATATACACCTGATGTTACATTATTTATTGCAGCATATAATGAGAGAGATTATATAGCTGAAAAAATGACCAATACCTTGACACTTAATTATCCAAAAAATAAACTAAAAGTATTATGGGTTACCGATGGGTCTGACGATGGAACACCAGATTTATTAAAAGAATATCCTCATGTTATTGTTGAGCATCAAAATCTAAGAGCTGGAAAAATAGGAGCTATTAATCGTGGAATGAAATTTGTATCCAGTCCCATAACGGTATTTTGTGATGCAAATACGATGCTTTGTGCAGACGCCGTTAATCATATCGTTAATCTGTTTAGTGACGATCGAGTAGGTTGCGTTTCGGGCGAAAAACGCATTTTTTTGTCTGATAAAGACAGCGCATCGGGTGCAGGCGAGGGTATCTATTGGAAATATGAGTCAAAATTGAAAAAATGGGATTCTGAATTATATTCAGTGGTGGGTGCAGCTGGCGAGCTATTTGCTATTCGTACTGAGCTATTTACTGAAGTAGAAAAAGATACTCTCTTGGACGATTTCATGATTTCGATGCGGATAGCTCAAAAAGGATACCTAATAAAATACGACCCCAGAGCGTACGCGATAGAAACGGCATCGGCCAATGTTGATGAGGAACTAAAACGTAAAATAAGAATTTGTGCAGGAGGAATCCAGAGTGTATTACGTTTATGGCCTCTTCTGAATATTTTTAAATATGGTTGGCTGTCGTTTCAATATATATCTCATCGCGTATTGAGGTGGACGATCACCCCATTTGCACTTTTAACCGTATTCATTAGTAACCTGCTCATCGTTTTATTAGCAGATTATTCTAAAAATACCATCTATTGGGTAGCCCTAGCCTTGCAGTTGCTATTTTACTTGTTTGCTGCAATCGGTTATTATTTCGAGAATAAACAATTGCGTGTAAAAATTTTATTTGTACCCTATTTCTTTTTTATCATGAACTATGCCGTATTCAAAGGCTTGGTTCGATATATGAAACGTTCGCAATCAGTAAACTGGGAACGAGCGAAAAGAAAGTGATTTTGTAAAATTGACCTATAAAAATGTCGACCAGCTTAAAAGAAAAAGATTTATACAGCATCGCAATGTCTATTGGCAACAGCTTGGACAAACAAGAAATGTTGAAAGAAAGTCTCGAAAGCTATTCTCAATATTTAGGCTGTAGCGGGGGCATGGTGATCAAAGCAAGCAGGACCTCATCAGATCATTACACTTTATTAAATGATTTCACGTACACGAAAGACTTTTCTATTCGTACAGAGTTCTCAGAATTTAGCAAAATAATTGCTACCGATTTATCTGTAGATGAGTACAATCAAATTACAAAAAAAATACTCAGTAAGTCATTTTCTGATAATAAAAATCTTTGCGTAACCCAATTGCCTGGATATGGATTTTTAGTTCTAATAAAAGAAGATCAACCATTTACCTCGGAAGATATATCCAGTATCGAGCAGTTAAACATAAAACTGGTTAAGTCCATTGCCATTTGTGATCAATATCAAGAACTAGAATTGATAGAAGAACATTGCTGGAGTTTGCTGGATTTTATTTCAGAAGTGGTTTACGAAGTAGATTTGCAGGGTAATGTAAAGTATGTGAATAGAGCAGGGCTTGAGAAACTTGGATTAAAGCAGGAAGATATTCAAAAAGGATTTAGCGTATTTCAACTATTCCGCTCCGAAGACATCCCCGTTGCAAAGCAAAACTTCAGAATAACACTTTCGGAAAGCAATATACCTCCCAGAAATTATACTGTTGTTAAAAAAGATGGTACTACTTTTCCTGGAATTGTCTATACCGATCGAGTTTTTAATGGAGATCAATTGAGTGGCGTTTGTGGAATATTAATAGATGATACGGAAAGAACCGAGACAGAAAAAAAAATAAAAAAATATACAGAGCAACTCGAGTTAGCAATTGTTAGTAGTGGGTCCGGTTTTTGGGATTGGAATGTTAAAACAAGTGATGTTGTTTTTAACAACCAATTGTTTTTAATGTTAGGGTACGAAAAAGGAGACATTGAACCCACCATATTTGCCTGGGAGAGGCTTATTCACCCTGATGATAAAGAGGGTGCAATGGAAAGCTTAAGGAAACATATTAAGGGCAAAATGCCATTTTTTAAGTCTGAACAAAGATTAAAAACAAAAGACGGCTCTTGGAAATGGATATTAAACACGGGCAAGGCTATAGAATGGAATGCGCAAGGTCAAGTGAAACGAGTGGTTGGTACTTATATTGATATTAATCACTGATGTTACGCAGTA
>CAIOLR010000340.1 GCA_903859135.1 uncultured bacterium
GACATCTTTGTCCCGATTGACAGCATCAAGTATAACAAAGACGAAAACCTCATGTATGCCAGTGTGAGGTTTGTCGTAGATTGGTGTGGACGTAAGCAGCACAGTATCAGGATTAAATTCTCCTTGGATGACAAGAAGAGGTTTATGCCTGAAAGCTGGTCCTACGCATAGTATGGCAACAGTCCGTATTATGGTTGATAAATCCGGGAACCCAAAAATCATGGATGTTCTCGGTGCAGGAACAAACTGCCTAGAGGCCACCAAGCAATTTGAGAAAATGCTTGGTAGTGTGAAGGAAGATGCCAGACAACTCACTCCGAGTTATTATGATCAACTTCCTGAACAAACGCTGGAGCAGGAATCCGATGGCTAAAAGGCGCATCTTTGTCGATAAGCTGGGAAACGTGTTGGGTTTGTACGATGAAAAGTTCGGTAATATACTGGACTATGGAACTCGTAATATTCAACGCGCATCTCATGTTGAATTCGATAATGAGTATCAAGTCTGGGGGGTGAAAATCCCCCCAGACGATATTCTCAACTCGAAGATACCTGAGAAAGATTGGCCCTTAGTGGCTACAGCGGCTACTAGAGAAGCTGCTTTAGCTATTGAAAAAGAATACGTCGAAACCTTGTTTCTAAATAGACTAATAGCTGGATTACATCATGGCGAAAAGAAAACCAAAGAAAGTTGAATACACTTTTTATAATCAAAACCTCATAGAAAATATAAAAGAAATTATTCTCACGAGAAGACCAATTACTCCTCGCTGGGGTTGGTGTTATTTTGTGAATAATGAGCCGTTTGGCTTTAGTGGTGCAGTGCGCATTTATGCTACTAAAAATGGAGCTATCGGAAAGTTTGCTTACTTCTTGAGTCAAGGTGAACAAGTCAAGGAATTCTTGGCCCAGCTATCCGGCGTAGGTTACGATTATGTCGGAAGAGCAGAAATACAAGCATTAGGCACAACTCCCCCCGCTGGCGTTCCAACTAGAGTGGGGATATTGAAGAATGTACGTAAAGAAGCTAGGCAACTCGCAAACGAGTTACTGGACTCAGGTATCATAGAACTACGTAGATATGATACTAATTTAAACAGGTATGTAGTTGATGAATAAATTCATCGCTATATCGGATATACATTTAGGCTGGAAATTATTCAATCTTCCGGAGCTTGCAGAAGATCTAAAAGATAATTTCGTAAGGGCTTGTGATCTGGCAATTGAACTGCAGGTAAACTATCTGTTCATTGTTGGAGACTTGTTTGATACGAATAAACCATCTCCAGATCTAATTGCGTTTGTACGATCTCAGGTATCCCGGCTGTATGATAAAAATATCTATATAGCCGGGATTGCCGGAGATCACGACAAACCGGTCAACGACGCAGCATGGATTCACCTTGCAGGAGTCATACCTATAAACAAGTTACAGAAAGACGAGTTTGTAGGCTTTGACTATACGGACAATTCAGCAGATAACATTCAGAAGCTGAAGGATATGCCCAACAAGCAAAAAGTGAAGTGGGTATTTTTGCACGGGCAGGTTCCTGAGTTGTTCCCGTTCTGCGAAGACAAAAAGAAGTTGGATATTAAATCAATAGATTCAATTAATGAATTTCCTAATTTGAAGGGATTCATCCTGGGTGATATTCATAACCCCAGTTTTGAGTATATTGAAGATCCAGCCATGCTCAGACCCCGGCAGTGGGTTGGATACTGCGGCAGCTTGGGTGTCGTAAAGACGGACGAGATAGAACACAAAGAAGGCATTCTCTATTTTGATGGAACTGAACTGCAGCGAGTTCCATTCAAACTTGATAGACAGTTCATCAGGTTGAATTTAGGAGAATCTTTCGAACCTATTAACTGGGTTGAAAAGTATGCCAAGTTCTATACTGAAAATCCGGGTAAGAAGCCTGTGTTCTTGGTCGAATACACCAAAGAAGAAAAAGACCTACTACCAAACATAGCTAGGCTTTACGAAGTGGGTATCGTGAGGGTGTCTACGACCAGAACCTGTGAAAAGACCACAGAGAAGGAAACGATTAACATCCGATCAGAATTAAAAACTAATGACCGGATTGAGAGCACGTTGAAAGAATGTGCGCAGGAACAAGAAGTGTTCGATCTCGTTTTTGAAATGTTAAAAACTGAAGATCCAAAACTAACGCTAGATAACTTCAAAAAGGAAATACTAGAAACAAAATGAAGAATGTAAAAAATCTGTTTGATATGCTCGAAACATATTTTGAACTGACCGAATCCAGCCCAGCAGTACTAACTCGTTCATACGAAGCTGGATATAAACCCAATAGCGGTCTTGCTGCGTTGGAAGCCAAGATAGATCAAGCATTGAACGAGCTTGTTGACTCTGTAGAACTTCCAGCTTCTCTGCTATGATTCTGACTGACCTTTGGTTATCGAATTTCAGAAAGCATAAGAAACTGCATATCAAGTTAAAGCAGGGAGTTACCGGTATTGTTGGAAGAAACGGCACTGGTAAGTCGTCTATCATTGAGGCGATTCAGTTTTTGCTAACTGGTGATTTATTCGATGGATCAAAGGATCAGGCAATTAACCTAGATTCTGCAACGGGTTACGTTGCTGGTTCTTTTATCCTAAACGGTAAGCAAGGAAGACTTGAGAGACATTTGGATGTTTCCAAAGTGAGCTTGTCCTACGATGGAACTGAGTATAAAAAATCCACCGAGGTTAAGGAAATCTGGGACAAGCTGTTACAGCTAAATTCAGAAATTCTTAAAAGAGTAATCATTGCCAGACAGGGACACATACCTGATATGTTCTCAGGTGATACAGCTGTCCGAGAAAAGGTCTGGCAAAGAATCTTCCTAGTACC
>CAIOLR010000341.1 GCA_903859135.1 uncultured bacterium
ATTGACGAACTTGAAGCCAAATGCGTAAGCTTGGAGGCTCTTGATTCTCCTGAAAACGATCTACAGGTGATGGTTGGACCTTTCAATGGAGGCAAACAGTAAATTATGGACCAACTTCTGGCGGACGCTGAAAAAGCTGTTTGGAGCAAATTTCTGACACCGAATGACGAAGAGACATGAAAAATCGCAAAGAATGCAATCTTAATGGTGGCAAACCATTGGGCATGCTAGAGTGTTTTGCCAAAGAAAAATAATTTTTGGATTCAACAAAGGAGCAAAAATGAGCGATATCACTACTGCCGAAACAAGAATAGTCTATTTGCTGACATACGAGACTCGACATAAGTGGTGGGGTGGTCTTGATTGGAATTATGGTGAATGGCATTTATTCTCCGAACGGCACAAGCAAGAGCCACTAATGGAACGGTTAAAAGCCAAGATCGTCGAGGAAACAGTTAGAAATCTTGTGCTTGAAAAGGTTCAGGAAACTGTGATTATTTGCGGTTTCATTATAGAAAGGATTAAATTTTGAGCGATATCAAGAATATAGATATGCGTTGTGAGAATTGCATATTTGCTAACATATATGAGGATGCTTCGGAAGATATGAGACACCCCGACTGCTTTTGCTCTAAAGATCACGAGATAAAAAAAATCGGGTTCATGAAATGGATTCCAGAACATCAATGCTTAGACTATCAAGAAGGTGAGCCAGAATATATATGACATATAGCAAAAGGCGAAAATCAATTGAAAATTGATGGAATGAACCGCATTTTTCTAGGATATCGAGTTTACCATCATGGTTACTTTGATGTATATCTTGGCTCAGTCGATGGAATTACTGATGCTGACTTGGCAGCTATCGTTGATTTCGCAAAAAAGACTGAACCCGAAATGGAAACTATATTTGTATATGTTCCAGATGAAGAGGTTGCCTCTCTCATATACCATAGATCTGTAAATCGTTGGAAACTGAAAAACATCGTAGACAGAAATGAGTGAATGATGCCAGAACTAGAATTCATAGTACGCAATGAACCAAATGACACAAGTATCCAAGTCAGGGTTCAGAAAATAGGAAATGGGTACGTTGTAAAAACTGGAAACTTGCCAGTGTACTTTCCAACAATAGAAGAAGCTGCACAGGCGATTAAAGATGGACTAATTTCCGCCATGCATAGCTTTAGTTTGGATTACGATGACTTAGATCATTTCAACCCAGATCACAAACCTCATTTTGAAAGAAAATCAAAAAAACCTAGTTAAAAAATTCACTATTCACATTCCACTCCATCACCATCTACAAACAAAGGCATCGCGACAATGACAACATTTCTAGCTCTCGCTCTTATTTGCGTTTTCTCTTTGATTTTCATTAGCTGTCTCGTCATGTCCATGCAATTGATGTTTAGAATTGATAGGGGTTTCCTGCCCGCAAATACAGATTATGAAGAATTATATAATTACAATGGCAATGTTAATGATTTTGTAGAACAATATTATCAAGAACCAGAAGAACCAGAATTGGAAAATAAAACAATCAAACCTGCCATAGGACAGTTAGAACTTTTCTAAAAAGGCTTAAAATGAAAAAACTTTGGAGAATTTGGTGTTTAACAATGGGTGAAAAAATAAGCGATGATAACAATGAAGCAGATATTGCGTCTTTAATTAGAACCTTCTTTTGGATGTTAAATGTAATTACTTGTTTTTTTATAATTGCCAATGTCGTGAAACATTGGAATTAATATCAAATATTTAGATTTTGTTAAGATAAAATAAAGGTTTAGTTAATGTTATTAAAGTTGTTGAATATTTGATTTTTGAATTATATAATAATTTATCAAAGTCACATTTTGTGACTTGGCAACATTCAAGATATAAAAGGAAACAGACAATGATCAAAAATAACAAAACACAAAATCCTTCTAAAAAAGGATTCACTTTAATAGAGCTTTTAGTGGTCATCGCCATTATCGCTGTATTAATCAGCTTGCTACTGCCAGCAGTCCAATCTGCTCGTGAAGCAGCAAGACGCTCTCAGTGTGTAAACAACCTTAAACAACTAGGTTTGGCTGCACATAACTTTGAAAGCTCACAAGGAACAATGCCACGATCAGGTGAGCATAACGCAACAATCAATGGAACACTTTATAAAACGCAAGATTATCAAAGTGTGTTTACGATGATTCTGGGAAACATTGAACAAGGCAATGTTTATAATATGTTGAATTTACAACTCCCATATAATTTCTCAGCTAACACAACTGCTGGATTTACATCAATTGCATCTTTCGCTTGCCCAACCAATGCACTATCAAGCGATAGAAATAATGATAAGGATTTGGTTGGCTTTGGTTGTGTAGATTATGCCTCTGCACCATATACCGAAATCATGGGTGATGGAACTACAAAATGGCAAGCAGGTTATGTTGCTCCTACTCCAGTTCCGGGTTCACTAACTGGTTCTCAATATGATGCATCTGCCTATACAGCTTTTTCTTGCTCTACATGTGCAGCAAATAAATCCATGCAAATTGATCCTGCAAAAGTTATTGCAGGTAAAGTCGATATTTATAAAGGTGGTGCGAATATCTCCGCAACATCTGATGGAACATCAAATACTGCAATGTTCTATGAAGATACAGGTCGCTCTTCAAAAATGCAAGGAACTGGAAACTACGCTGCTCCAACAACAGATTATGCTCCTGATCTAAATGCTACTGCTCCATTTGTAAGCGGAGCTAGACGTTCTTGGAGATGGGGTGATCCTGATAATGCTGCTGGTGTTTCAAGTGGCATCAACAATAACAAAAATGGTGGTTTTGGAAAGCCAAGTTGTGGTCCAAATGATTGGGGAATCCACGACTGTGGTCCAAATAACGAAATCTTCTCATGGCACGCTGGTGGAGCCAATGTTTGTATGACTGATGGATCTGTTCGATTCATTAAAGATACCACAAATGCTGCTGTCGTAAGAGCTTTAATCACACGAGCTGGTGGTGAAGTTATCTCTGCTGATTCCTATTGATGTAAAATTCAATAATCCAAAAAGCATCATAATATTGAAAAATATTATGATGCTTTTTTATTTTAAGCAAATCTTGTAAATATTTCAATTTTATATTATCATTGTAATATGATTAAAAAACGATTTTTAAATCAAATGCTCAAGAAATCTGTAATATCTTTGGAGAATCATCCAGAATATTCTGCATTTCCTCATTGGACTTATATTATTTATAAAAATGAAATTGTTA
>CAIOLR010000342.1 GCA_903859135.1 uncultured bacterium
ACATCCACCCAGCATTACGCATGAATTCTATCCGTCTACCATTCAGGTTCGTCTGTTTGCTGCTGATTGCTACCCTCCCAAGCATTGCCCAGCAATATCCCGTTCAAGTGATCACCCAATTACTGCCGCCGTATACACT
Organism: uncultured bacterium; assembly: GCA_903859135.1. Taxonomy (GTDB): domain Bacteria; phylum Bacteroidota; class Bacteroidia; order Sphingobacteriales; family Sphingobacteriaceae; genus Daejeonella. Next base: position 140 of record CAIOLR010000342.1, read on the forward strand.
AAACGTACCCCAATGGTATACTGGAACGAGCGAAAAGCTGGCCGTGTTGCTCACCAATCAAGATTTACAGAGGCCCACTACCAGCGTCCGACTGCGATTGATGATCCAAGGGCCATCCGTCCGGCTGACGAGCAGAGAGGGTGTTTATTACCCCACCATTCATTTAGATGCTGGCGTGCCTACCCGAATTGCGCTGGGCGATTTGGCACCCTATTTCAATCCAGATCATTTGAATTTTGAGGGGATCAATCGTTCGTCCTATCTCAACAGTTATACCCTGCCCGAGGGCTTTTATCAAATTTGTTTTGAAGCAGTCGAGGTGCGATCCAATCAGGTGGTGGGACGAGGTATCTGTGCACAGGCCTGGCTGAGTTTGAACGATCCCCCCTTTTTGAACTTACCTGTCAAGGGCGAAAGCATCATCCAGCGCGATCCCACCAACATCATTTTCCAATGGACACCGCGCCACATGGCCGATCCCAACCTGGCTTTCAATACCGAATATGAATTTACGATGGTCGAGTTATGGGATAATGGGATGGTGCCCGAGGCCGCTTTTACCATGGGCATGCCTTTTTTTCGAACCACCACGCGCACGTCTACACTACTTTATGGTCCGCTGGAATCCCCTTTATTGCCTGGGAATCGGTATGCTTGGCGCATCCGCGTACAATCGGCCGATGGAAGTACGAATAGTAGTTTTAAAAATCAGGGTTATTCGGAAGTGTATTGGTTTAGGTATCAAAACGATTGCTCGCCCCCACTGCATGTACAAGCCCAGGTGAGCAGCAGTTCAGGTGCGCGCATTACCTGGACACCTGTATTTGCAACGACCAATGGCGCAGGCTTGGGTGGCACCTATCAAGTAGATTACCGCGAACGCGGACAAAGTGCCGAAACTTGGTACAGCGTGCCTAGTAGCAGCAATCGTGTTATCTTGTATCCGCTCAAACCCGACAAGACGTACGAATACCGCGTAGCCCGCAGTTGCGATGATAACTTGAGCTATGTATACAGCGATATCAAACGATTTACCACGCATGTGGAAGAACCCAAGGGCGATTGTGCCGCATCGAACGAAGCACCCAAACCCATCACCAACCGAGAGCCGATACAGACGTTGTTTGCTGGCGATGTGATTACCTCGGGCGGAGGCAATTTCATCACACGCATTGTGCAGGTCAGCGGACAAGGAAAATTTACGGGATACGGTTATGCCCGGATGGGTTTGTTGGGTAAGGCTCAGTTTAAAGTGACGTTTACCAATATCGTGGTCAACAGCGATAAACAGTTGATCGGAGGGACAATTGAATCCACATCCGACGAAACGGAGCAGCAAATAACGGATGTGGATACCATCGCAAGAGATATCAAGCAGATGGCCAACAAGCTGGCGGACTTCATCACCAAACTAAAATCCCCCAAAAGCAATCAAGCAGGATTAAAAAAAGAGGTAGAAACACTCGATAACGATATGGAAAAGCTGATGAAAAGTATTCCTGATTCGGTGATGTCGGCCGAGAAAAAGGAAGAAATGCGAACGCTGCTTGCTCAGACTAAAAAATACACCTTCCTGGCCATGAATGGCGATGCCGAAGGAAGGAGTTTAGCCAATCAATACGCGGGTCAGGCTGCCGAAATGCTGACCAAATTAGAAAATCAGGTGAGGGAAAAGGCAGCCAATACAAATGCATCAACCACCTATTTAGGTACCGAGCTATACATTTCGCCAAGCGGATATCCGATAAAAATTCCTGATGCAGCGATCAAACAGTTTGTGTACGATGCATCCAAAATCAACAAAAGATATCCCAATGGAGCGCTGTATGGATATAAAAATGCGGAGGATGTTTTATTCCTCGCTAAAATAGAAGACGGAAAATTTCTGGGCTATGAAAATCAACAAACAAAGGAATTGTACAACGATCCTACGGTTTATCCCGAAAAGAGCAAAGTAAAAACATTCGTTTTAGAGGAGTCAAATGATGGATGTAAATACAAGCAATACACGATCAGCTACACGGTCCCGGCTAAAACAAAAACGATTCTGACGAGCCTAAACCTAGAGAGGCTCACCAAAGACAATCTCAAAATCCGCGATCGCTGCAGCACAAACACTGAAGCCAAAGAACAAACGAATCGAGGATCCAAAAACATGGTTGTGTTTGTCAATGGCTATCGATTTGGAATTCCGAACGAGCATCCCGATTCCGACAATACCTTTGCAAAAGCTGATCGCCATCAGTATTGGGAGGGCTTTGATAAGCAATTTGCTAGTCAATTAAGATCGGGCACTGCGCTGTATGCCGATGGGCATCATGGTATCAAAACGTCCAACCATCAGGATATCATTCGGTTTTATAACAGTGCCAAAAGTGCGATCAGTCCGCTATCAACAAATCCAAAAGAAATTGCGATTAAATATGGATCATCAGCCAGCATGCTCATCCCCTTCGCAGGCAAGGTGCTCCCCTATATCATTGAGGCCAAAACTGCCGATCCAGCTTATTCGGGAGGCAAACTCAATAGCGAACCCAATGAAACAGGCTTCAACCAACGCCGGGAAAATGGGAAGAAAGCAGGTGAAACACTTCTAGCCGACATTCAAAATCAGAAAATACGAACTCGAAAAGATGCCAAAGATAATCTCATTGACACCCTCGATATTGTGGCACACAGCATGGGTTACGCCTACGCCCTAGGCATGACCGACGCCCTCAAAAACAAAATTCCCCTCGGACGTTTTTACATCATCGCCCCCGAAAATGCCTGCAGCGGCGATATTAATCTGGATGATTTTGAAGAGGTATGGCAGTATGGCGCCAACCTAGGCGAACCCAATGCCGATCCGCTGGAGAAGCAGGACGGGGTGGCGCCGCAGTGTGCGGTGAGGGGGATTCGGGATTTAGAGCAAAAAAAGAAGGGAGGTCGGGTTTTTATCCCTGATGATGAACCAAAGGGCTTTTTGCAAAGTCATTCGATAGGGAATTATAAATGGATCTTTGAAACACCTAAAGGTAAAAGTGGATATGTTAAACCTAGAGACTAGATTTTCTCTCTTACTTTGTTTACTGTGTTTTCTATTTGCATGTGGGGATAGCAAACGAAAAGAATTGAGAGAGAAAAGGATGCTGTATAAAGAACACTCAATGAAACAAGCTCATCCTGAAGAATACATATATGTGTGGAATGCAGCTAGAGATAGTATTAAAAAGTGGGCAAATAATAGACTGGGTTATAATACTATTTATGCAGATCATACCTGGTATCTTGATAGTTTGATCAGCTTTAATAAAAAAGTTGATCGATGTGTAATGGCTGTAAGCTATCAAGATGACTATTGGTCTCCTAGTGATGGGATGGATTATTTCTATGGAGCTAAAATTAAAGGTATATGGTATTTCTTTTTTTGGGGGGGGCACTTTGTTCTGCCTCGGGATTATTATCAATCAGATGTTCATCAGCCTTTGAGTTTAGAAAAGTTCAATGATCTAGCAATGAAAAACATATTCCGTGGTTACCTAAAAAAGAATTCAAAAGATGAATGGGAAATAAACGACGCCTTCTTCACCTATCAGCTTGAAGATGCTGGCTGAGGGGACTTCAATCGTCAATCTCGCAAGGATACCCTAGCAAATGGGAAACGATTTACTAACAAAAAGGAATATTTCGAGAGTATTTATTTGAGAAAAGTGAAAAATAATGGTAGTGTATCTAAATGTATGATGGATCATTTTTTGATAAAATTTGACTACAAAGACTGAAAAACAAACTGCTTTTAAAGCATTTAAAAGCAGTTTA